>VCAY01000017.1 GCA_013607635.1 Campylobacterota bacterium | reverse complement strand
TGGCGTATTCACTCGCTCTGGTTATTAACATATTGGTTTTGGTGCCCTGTATTAAATTTTAGTTATTATAGCTAAAAAGGCTTAACGGCAGTATAAATAAATTTAAAGAATAAGGTGCTATAATTTCGCTTCAACTTTTTTGCAATTGTGCATCCAAGTTAGATTATTATACCCATCAGGAGGCTATTATGGCTTTAGATACGGCGAAAAAACAAGAGATTATCGCAAAATACGGTCGCAATGAAAACGACACTGGTTCTAGTGAAGTGCAAATTGCATTACTTACAGAGAGAATTGCACAACTGACTGAGCACCTTAAAGTGTTTAAAAAAGATCACGCTTCCCGTTTAGGTCTTTTAAAACTTGTAGGTCAGCGTCGTCGTTTGATGAAATATTTCAAAAGAACAAACAAAGAGGGTTACCAAAAACTTATCGAATCTTTAGGGATCCGTGACAACATCTAAGTAAGCTTTTTTGTTTATCTTCTAAAAAGGGAGGGGTGCTTTTTGGAGCGCTTCTCCCTTTTTTTATGCCAAAATTTTAAAGAAATATCTCCACAGCTCTTGCTAGATCCTCTTTGGTATCGATCCCAAAACCTGTACTTGCCACTTTGACCATAGCGATATTTTTATTGTGATATATTGCTCGCAGTTGCTCTAACTTTTCAATATCTTCAATCGGTGCATCGGGAAGTGCGCAAAACTCTTTGAGTGATTTTTTAGAAAATCCGTAGATACCGATATGTCCGAAGTAAACCGCTTCACCACTTTGGTTGTGTGGGATTTTAGCACGGGAGAAGTAGATTGCATTGCCCAAAGCATCAAGGAGTACTTTGACAAGGTTTGGATCTTGGGCAGCTTCGGCGTTAATGGAGTTGTAACAACTCCCCATAATAAACTCTACACCCTCTTTTTGGAGTGTTTGGAGTTTGTGCATCAGTGACTCAACAACATCCGCTTCGATAAACGGCTCATCTGCTTGAACATTGATGATAAGTTCATCATCATCAAGACCCAAGATCGTGGCACACTCATGGATCCTGTCTGTTCCGCTTTTGTGAGTTGTTGATGTAAGCATCGCTTTGATGCCGTGTTGCTCGCACACTTCGATGATCTTGGTATCATCTGCCGCTACCACGACATCATCAAGATGTTCTACCCTTTGAGCGGTGCGCACAACCATAGGTAAGCCACCGATATCGGCGATCACTTTCTCTGGAAATCTCGTTGAAGCAAGACGAGCCGGTATAATTATCATATTTTAATCCCCTTTGGATATAATTGCGAGATTATAACATAGAGTAGGTTTGAAGATGAAACTGTATCAGCCCGAAGAGGGGTATTGTTACAATAGCGATTCGCTGTTTTTATATAACTTTATCAGCTCACTAAGTCCTAAGGGGAGAGTTTTGGATGTTGGTGCAGGTTGTGGTATTGTAGGGTTGTTGGTAGCAAGAGATTTTTCCATCACTCTTGAAGCGGTTGAAAAGCAGGCTGCATTTGTAGAGTATGCGAAAAAAAACGCCCAAGCAAATAACATTACATATAGCATCTTTCATACAGATTTTCTTGAGTTTATGCCCGATGGAAAGTATGACTATATCATCTCCAATCCTCCATTTTACCCTTCAGGTGCCCAAAAAAGTGGCAACGAGATGGTTTTTCAGGCTCGCTACGATGTGAATTTGCCGATGGATAGTTTTTTTAAAAAAGTTTCGCGACTACTCAAACCGAAGTCCCATTTTGTGTTTTGTTACGATGCTACGCAGTTTGGGCTTGTATGTGCAGCACTAGATAGAGTCAAAATGCGCGTGGTGGATGTGCAGTTTGTTCATCCAAAAATCGATCGAACTGCATCGATTGTGCTAGTGCACGCAAGAAACGGTTCTGCTTCATTGATGAAAGTAAGAGAGCCGTTTATCAGCTTTGATGGTGACAAGCCAAGTCAAAAAGCGCAACAAATCTACAAAAAAGCCAAAACAGAAAGTATAAAATGTCAGATATTGTAAAAAAAGAGGGGTACCCTTACGCTTTTACACCCTCAGCGTGCGCTACGTGTGAAGGTCGCTGTTGTACGGGTGAGAGTGGATACATCTATGTAAGTAAAAAAGAGATATTTGCCATCGCAGAGCTTTTAGGTATGGATGTTAATGAATTTGGAGTAAAATATCTCTTTAAAAAAGGTTATAAATACTCCATTAAAGAAAATAAGGTTGATGAGAGTTATGAGTGTGTCTTTTATGATAAAGCCACCAACGGCTGTAAGATATATCAGGCAAGACCATCACAATGTAGAACTTTTCCGTTTTGGGAGTATTTTAAAACAAGAGTAGATGAGCTAAAAAGTGAGTGCCCTGGGATCGTGGATGTTTAAAATTGTCGTTTCTGTATTGCTGGCTATACTGTTCAGTGCTTGTGCAACACGCCCAAGTGCAATTAAACCTTATGAAAAAGCGTTTGATGCAGAAGATGTTTACATCATGTATGCACTTCGAGCTGAACAGACCCGTAACTTTGCTACGGCATCACAACTTTTTGAACAACTCTATGAAAAGTCTGAAAAAAAAGAGTACCTCTACAGATCACTCAAAGATCAATATATAGCAAAAGAGTATGCACAGCTTATAGCGAAGATCGATACAATATTGGCAGATGATCCACTCAAGGATGCCAGGCTGGTTAGGATTAAAATTGTAGCACTTGCGCAACTTGAAAAATTGCAACAGGCACAATCGCTTGCTATGAGTTTGGCAAAACAAACAAACGATGCTGAAGATTATCTTTTAGTTGCTGATATGTTGATAAAAACAAAAGAGTATGAAAAAGCTTTGCGCTATCTTGATAGCGCTTACATGAAAGATTACAGTGAGAAGATTCTTGATAAGATAGCGATACTCCTTTATGTCAATTTAGGCAAGAAAAAAGAGGCTATAGCAAGGCTTGAAACACACAGTCGCGTACATGGATGTTCGGAGTTGATTTGTAACAGGTTACTTGGCATCTACAGTAATGAAAATAATATCGACGGAATGCTTGCAGTATATAAAAGAAAATATGAACTGCGAAGAGATAAAGATGTGGCGGAGAAAATTATCCAGATCTACGGTTATAAGCGTGATTATGTGAAGCTTATGAATTTTTTAGAACAGAGTCATGAAGATGATGCACTGCTGTTGGAGCTTTACGTCTCGGCAAAAGATTTTAAAAAAGCACAAAAACTCGCTAAAAAACTGTATGAAAAAGAGGGTGTGATCGATTATCTTGGGCAAAGTGCCATCTATGAGTATGAAGCAAACAAAGAGGATCTTAACGAAACGACTCTTTTACGTGTAGCAGATAAACTTGAAGAGGTTGTAAAAAGAAGTAGTGATCCATTGTACAAAAATTATCTTGGATATCTTTTGATCGATCATGATATCGATGTTTCTAAAGGGATGCGTTATGTAAAAGATGTCCTTAAGGTAAAACCCGATTCTGGGTACTACCTTGATTCGTTAGCTTGGGGTTATTATAAACTTGGGGAGTGTAAAAAAGCATACAAGTTGATGCAAAGAGTCAAAACACTTCAAGGTGGTGATGATCCTGAAGTTGATTTACACATTCAAAAAATTAAGCAGTGTCTTCAAAAACATACATTGACAAAGGAATAAAACTTAATGATTTTAGATGATATCATAAAAAAAACGAAAGAGGATTTACAAAAAAGGGAAAAAGAGTATACGATGGATTGGCTAGGGCGATCGTTAGCGTTTAATGCCAGACAACCAAGAGATATTTTTCCCTATCTTAAAGCTACTGAAGAAGATCCCTACCGCATTATCTCTGAAGTAAAAAAAGCCTCTCCGTCAAAAGGGGTGATTCGTGAAGATTTTGATCCTTTAAGTATCGCTCAGGCGTATGAGCGAGGGGGAGCGAGTGCTATCTCGGTACTTACTGAGCCGCACTTTTTTCAAGGCGATCTTGAGTATCTTGCAGGGATTCGCCGTTATGTGGGTATACCACTGCTTCGTAAAGATTTTATCATCTCAAAGTATCAGATCCTTGAAGCGATGGTTTATGGAGCAGATTTTATCTTGCTTATTGCTGCAGCACTGAGTAAAAAAGAGCTCAAAGATTTGTTGGCTTATACAAGACACTTGGGGATGGAAGCGCTTGTTGAGGTGCATGACAAGGCAGACCTTGTCAAAGCGATCTATGCAGGAAGTGACATCATTGGGATTAACCACAGAAATCTTCAAACTTTTGAGATGGATATGGAGCTTTCATACAAACTTATCCCGCTTATACCAAACGGCAAGATCATTGTTGCTGAGAGTGGTATTTATGAGCATGGACAGCTCGAAGATCTTTCAAAAGCGGGTGTTGATGCTTTTTTGGTCGGTGAATCTTTGATGTGCCAAGAGGATGAAGAGGCAGCGCTTAAAAAGTTGAAGTATGGAGAAGCTAAATCGTGAATGTTATAGAGCTTTTTAAGTATCTGATCAACTCTAAAAGTGAAACTCCCGATGATGGTGGGATACTCCTTTTTATCGAGGACTATCTTCAAGATTTTACCGCCATCAGAGTCGATGTAGAGGATGTGAAAAATCTCTTTATCTACAAAAAGTTTGGCAATGGGGATCATCTGTGCTTTGCAGGGCATGTTGATGTAGTGCCAGCTGGTGATGGATGGCAGAGCGATCCGTATGAGGCAAGCAAGAGAGATGGTTACATCTATGGTCGTGGCGCACAAGATATGAAAAGTGGTGTAGCGGCATTTACACAAGCAGTCAAAGAGGCAAAAGATTTTAACGGCACACTCTCGCTACTTCTAACCTCTGATGAGGAAGGGGATGCGGTCAATGGTACTGTGAAAGTTTTGGAGTATCTTCAAGATAAAGGGATGTTGCCAGATTATTGTGTGGTTGCAGAGCCGACGTGTGAGGAAGATTTTGGTGATGCTATTAAAGTGGGGCGACGAGGCTCTATCAATGGTTATCTTACGATCTATGGCAAGCAAGGACACGCTGCATACCCCCAAAAGGCGATCAATCCAGTCCATCTTTTAGCACCACGCTTGGGTGCTATGGCTGGAGTTGATTTAGATAATGGTGATGAACATTTTGCACCATCGAAGTTTGTAATCACCGATATACGAGCAGGGATGCAAGTAACCAATGTGACTCCAAATGAGCTCAAGATGATGTTTAATGTGCGTAACAATACAAAAACTACCCAAGATGAGGTGAAAGCGTTTGTGACTAAGCATCTTGACGGGTTGGATTATGAATTTAAACTCACACAAGGCTCTTACCCTTTTAAAACCGACCCAGAGACAAAGGTTGTCCAAAAGATTGATAAAGCGATAGAAAAAGTCACAAAGATTACACCAAAACACTCCACTGCCGGCGGTACAAGTGATGCAAGATTTGTCGCAGCGTTTGGCGTGGCAGTTGTGGAGTTTGGTGTTAAAAACGACACTATTCACTCAGTTAATGAGCGAACAACCGCAGCAGAGGTGCAGGGGCTTTATGAGGTGTTTCAAGAGTTGATTGAGAGTTGGGAAAGATAAAAAGATGAAAAAGATTGCTTTTGTATTGATGCTTGTTGGCTCATTGCTTGCTTCGGGGATTAACTGGCCGCACGATTACAAAGAAGCACTAAAAAAAGCAAAAAAAGAGGATAAGATCGTCTATGTACTTTTGACCTCCGATAGCTGTCGATGGTGTAGAAAGTTTGAAAACACCACGCTGCAAAACAAGCAGATACAAAAAAGATTGCAAAAAGATTTCATAGCTATTCATATCTCAAGAGACAGACATTTTGTACCTAAGATTTTTGAAACAACACCTGTGCCTAGACACTATTTTGTCGATGGCAATGGCAATATCCTTTATGAATCGTTAGGGCATCGAGGTGTGACATGTTTTAACAACTTTATGGATAATGCCGAAGAAAAATTGGAATTTAATCAACAATAAGGGAGAAAAAATGGAATTAGTACAAACACAAAATGCACCTTCAGCGATTGGACCATATTCACAGGCAGTAAGCGTTAATGGTATGGTGTACACATCGGGGCAGATCGCTTTAAAACCTGATGGAGGTGATGCGTTACTACAAGAGGATGTCGTTGTTCAAGCTGTACAGGTGCTTAGAAACCTTGAAGCTGTACTAGAGGCTGCAGGAAGTTCGATGGATAAGGTGATTAAAACAACGATCTTTTTGGCAAATATGGATGATTTTACAACGGTCAATGAGATCTACGCAGAAGCTTTTGGAGATCATAAACCGGCGCGCTCAACGGTAGCAGTAAAAACTTTACCAAAAAATGCACTTGTTGAGATTGATGCAGTTGCTTTAATCTAAACTTAAAGCTTCGTTAGGTATAATTCCGCACTTTTTGTAGAAATACATAGATAGAATTTAAGGACCATAGATGTACGCAATTATTAAAAATGGTGGTAAGCAATACAAAGTTCAAGAGGGTGATATCCTAAATCTTGACAAAATGTCACTTGAGCCGAAAGCTACTATCGAGATTAAAGAGGTACTAGCTGTAAACGCTGGTGAACTAAAAGTTGGAGCTCCATTTGTTGATGGTGCTGTGGTAACTGCTGAGGTTGTCAATGAAGGTCGTGATGCTAAAGTGGTGATCTTCAAAAAGCGTCGTCGTAAAGACTCTAAAGTAAAACGCGGTTTTAGAAGAGATTATACACGCGTTCGTATCACAAAAATCGCTGCATAGATTAAAAGGAGAAGATTATGGCTCATAAGAAAGGTCAAGGTAGTACACAGAATAACAGAGATTCAGCAGGTCGTAGGCTTGGTGTAAAAAAGTATGGTGGTGAAAAAGTTGTTGCCGGTAACATCATTATTCGCCAAAGAGGAACAAAAGTACACCCGGGTAAAAACGTAGGTATGGGTAAAGATCATACAATTTTTGCTTTGGTTGACGGTGTTGTATCTTTTGAGAGAAAAGATAAAAAGCGCCAACAAGTATCTATTATCCCCGCTGCATAATTCTACACTTTTATAACCTGAGTTTATCTCAGGTTATCTCTTTTTTTATTATAATATCCCTTCTTAATATTTAACAATTTATTACATGTAATGAATGAATTTTTAAGTGTTTGATGGGTAATAAACTTTTGTTGTTTGTGAGTTATGGGATCTACTCATAACTCTACTCTAATTACCTTGGCTGGCTAAAAATATATATGAGGAGTTCACGTGTTTACAGATAGCGTAGAGATAACTGTTTCATCGGGAAAAGGTGGGGCAGGATGTGTTGCATTTCGCCGAGAAAAGTTCGTGCTTAATGGCGGACCAAACGGTGGTGACGGCGGTAAAGGTGGCGACATCTGGTTTAAATGTGATAATAATACCCATACACTCTCGAAATTTTCCAGAAAGATGCATATAAAAGCAGATAATGGACGCCCGGGTGAAGGCTCTAATATGACAGGAAAATCGGGTGCGAAAAAAGTGATCATCGTACCACCTGGAACACAGATCGTTGATGTAGATACGGGTGAAGTGCTTTTAGATATGGTAGAGGATGGCCAAGAGGTAAGATTTTTAGAAGGTGGTAAAGGTGGACTTGGAAACACCCACTTCAAGTCACCCACAAATCAAAGACCAACTTACGCGCAACCTGGTCAAAAGGGTGAGACGAGATCTATTCGACTAGAGCTTAAGCTGATCGCTGATGTTGGTTTGGTTGGTTTTCCTAATGTTGGCAAATCAACACTTATCTCAACAGTGTCCAATGCCAGACCGGAGATTGCTAACTATGAGTTTACAACACTCACACCTAAACTTGGACAGGTCAATATTGGGGATTATGAGTCGTTTGTGATGGCAGACATCCCTGGGATTATCGGTGGAGCGCATGAGGGTAAAGGGCTTGGGATCAAGTTTTTGCGCCATATTGAGCGTACAAAAACACTATTGTTTATGATCGATCTTGCATCTTATAGAGACCTCAAAGAGCAGATCGAAGTGCTCAAACAAGAGGTAAGTAAGTTTTCAGACAAACTTGGCAGTTCAAAGTATGCCATCGCACTGACGCGTGTCGATATTGTCAACCCTGATGATGTTGGCTCGATGGTTAAGGAGTTTATCAAGATGATGGGCTTAGAGCCTTCAGACTCGAAAGATTTTGATTTTGATACCCAGTTGCCGTATTTTATTCAAGAGAGTGCCGATGAGACTTTGGGGTATGAGAGAGAGAAGCCCTATTTTATTTCGCCGATCTCCTCAGCGACACATAAAAACATCGAACCGTTGAAGTACGCACTTTTTAACTTGATACAAGACAGCAGGAAAGGGTAAATGAAGATCGTTGTTAAAGTTGGCAGTGCTGTTTTAACACAAGATGGAACTATTGCACTCAGTAGAATGCAGGCGTTGGTTGATTTTTTGGCAGAGCTGAAAAAAGAGCATGAGGTTATTTTGGTATCTTCTGGTGCAGTAGCGGGTGGATATACCAAACTCCAACTTGATCGCCAAGTTTTGGCAAACAAGCAGGCGTTAGCTGCCATTGGTCAGCCTGTATTGATGCAGCGTTATGCAAAGAAGTTTGAGAAGTATGATATGGTAACGGCACAGGTTTTAGTCACAGCTGCAAACCTTGCAAGAGAGGGTGAGATACAAAGAGTAAAAAATACTATCGATACACTTCTTGCCAATGGTGTACTTCCCATTGTCAATGAGAACGATGCAACAGCGACAGATGAGCTAGAACTTGGGGACAATGATCAACTCTCAGCCTACATCGCAAAACATACAGATGCCAATATGCTGATTATCCTCTCAGATATCGATGCGTATTACGATAAAGATCCAAGAAAACACGAAGATGCCAAAGCGTTTAAGGTGGTAAAAAGTATCAGCAAAGATGAGCTAAGCAAAGATGTAACACCAAACAATCTTTTTGCAACCGGTGGGATTGTCACCAAACTCAAGGCTGCATCATACCTGCTTGAGAACAAAATAGATACATTTTTAGCAAGTGGATTTGATCTAGCTGATGCCAAAAGTTTTACACTTCAAAAACAACACAAGGGTGGCACACTCTTTACATGTAAGGATGAAGCGTGAAAGTGATCTTTATGGGGACACCCTCTTATGCAGATATGATCTTGCAAAAAATGGTTGCACAAAAAGATATCGATGTAGTGGCAGTTTTTACTCAGCCCGATAAGCCTGTAGGAAGAAAAAAACTACTCACACCACCCCCTGTTAAAGTGACAGCCGAGCAACATAATATCCCGGTATATCAGCCAAACAGATTGCGTGATGCTGAGGCTATAAAAGATGTGCTAAACATTGCATGTCACTATATCGTTGTAGCAGCCTACGGACAGATTTTGCCTCGTAAGATTTTAGACCATGCACCGTGCATCAATCTACACGCTTCAATACTACCACAATACCGTGGAGCAAGCCCTATCCAGCAGACACTTTTAAATGGTGATAGCAAAACGGGTGTGACGGCAATGGTTATGGATGAGGGGCTTGATACCGGTGATATCATTAAAATCAAAAAGATCGATGTAGCAGATGATGAGATGGTGGAGTCACTCTTTGCAAGACTTACTGAAGTTGCAGCAGATTTAACGATTGAAGTTTTGCAAGAGTTTGAAAACCTAGAGCCAAAAAAACAAGATGAAAGCAAAGCAACCCATTGCAAGAAGATCACCAAAGCTGATGGGCTTGTGGTGTTTGATGATGCCAAGGTCATTTTTAATAAATACCGAGCTTTTACTCCTTGGCCTGGAGTTTACCTTGAGAGTGGACTCAAATTGAAAAAAATGGCACTCACAGAGGATAGCTCAGGCAATGATGCAGGAGAGATTCTTGCCATCAATAAAAACAGCATAACAGTTGGGTGTCAAAAAGGCTCGTTGGAGATATTTGTCGTGCAGCCTCCATCGAAAAAAGAGATGGATGCTCTTGGCTTTGTCAATGGTCAAAGGATAGGTGTTGCAGATACTTTATCTTGATGAAGTAGATTCAACACAAACATATCTTAAAAATCTCCTCCATACAAAACAAGTAAGCACACCCTATGCAGTAAGTGCGCAGATACAAACAAAGGGTGTAGGAAGTCGAAATAACAGATGGGATGGAGTGAAGGGGAATCTATTTCTTTCATTTGCACTCCCTTTAGAATCATTACCATCTGATTTGAAACTTGAATCAGCATCTATTTACTTTGCCTATCTGCTTAAAGAGATACTTGAGCAAGAGGGATCGAAACTATTGTTAAAGTGGCCAAACGATTTTTACTTGCAAGATAAAAAAATCGGTGGACTCATCACCAATGTAGTTGGAGAGAATATCGTATGTGGCATCGGACTTAATCTCATAGCAGCACCAAAAAAGTTTGCGAAATTAGATATAGTGATAGATAAGAAGATATTATTGGAGAAATATTTCAAAAAAATTGAAAAAAAGATTTTATGGAAGAAAGTTTTTAGCAAATATAAGTTAGAATTTTACACTAATGAGCATCTTTTTGCACATATAGGTGATGAAAAAGTGCCACTAAGTGGTGCACAACTTGAAGATGATGGCAGTTTAAATATTGATGGAGAAAGGGTTTATAGTTTAAGATGAGTGAAGTTATCGTTATCGCAAACCAAAAAGGTGGCGTGGGCAAAACCACCACCGCTGTTAATTTAGCTGCTTCACTGGCTGTTGCTGAAAAAAAAGTGCTCCTTATAGACTCTGATCCACAGGCAAATGCAACAACTTCGCTGGGATTTCATAGAAACGATTATGAGTTTAACATCTATCATGTATTAATTGGTGTCAAAAAACTCAAAGATATTATTTTAAAGTCAGATTTACCGACATTGCATCTTGCACCATCTAACATTGGTCTTGTTGGGATTGAGAAAGAGTATTACGATGTAGATAAAGCAAAAGGGCGTGAGTTGGTACTGAAAAAAGCGATCGCTGCAGTGATTAAAGATTATGATTATATTATTATAGATTCACCTCCGGCACTAGGTCCTATGACGATTAATGCGCTTTCAGCTTCCAACTCGGTTATTATTCCTATCCAATGTGAATTTTTTGCATTGGAGGGTTTGGCACAGTTATTAAATACAATAAAACTTGTAAGAAAATCTATCAATCCAAAATTAAGTATTAAAGGTTTTGTTCCAACGATGTACTCATCGCAAAACAATCTCTCTAAGCAGGTTTTTGCCGACTTGAAGCAACATTTTAAGGGTAAACTTTTTAAAGACACAGAAGATCATTATATTGTTGTACCAAGAAACGTTAAGCTTGCAGAGTCACCTTCGTTTGGAAAACCGGCGATTCTTTATGATGTGAAGTCTATGGGTGCCGTTGCGTATCAAAATTTAGCAGAAGCGATTATACGATAAAAGGAAAAAAAGGGTGAAGAGTCAAAAACTTGGTCGTGGATTGGATGCACTTCTTGGGGAGATCGACGAGGCTTATGAAAATGAAGGGTCTCAAAAAGATGTAGTGCTTGAGATTCCACTCAAAGATATCCGACCAAACCCCTTTCAACCAAGAAAAACTTTTGATGAAACTGCACTGCAGGAGTTAGCAGATTCGATCAAAAATGATGGACTATTGCAACCGATTGTTGTTAAAGAGGATATCGATGGTTATATCATCATAGCGGGTGAGCGACGCTACAGAGCCTCAAAACTTGCAAAACTCAAAGAGATTCGTGCGATTATACTTAACTCCGATGAGCAAAAGATGCGTCGGTTCGCACTTATCGAAAATATCCAAAGAGAAGAGCTGAATGCAATAGAGCTTGCTGAAGCGTATGGTGAACTTATTAAGATCCATGATGTCACACATGATGAACTAGCTGTAATGATTCACAAGAGCAGAGCACACATTACAAATACACTGCGTTTATTACAACTTTCCCCAAAAACATTAAAAGCTCTAGCAGATAAAAAAATCACAGCAGGGCACGCAAAAGTGATGGTTGGACTCGATGACAAAGAGCAGCAACTTGTCGTAAACTCCATCGTTGGACAGAAACTGAGTGTTCGTGATGTAGAGATGATGATCAAAAATATGAAATTAGAACCAACGACTGCACCAAAAACTACAAAAAAAGTCTCGTATGATTTTACAGACTTGCATGATAAGCTGGAGTCTATCGGTTTCAAACACAAAACATCCAGCAATAAGCTTACGATTGAGTTTGGATCACAAGAGGATATTTGTGAATTTCTCACGCATTTATCGTAACATTTTCAAAAAAACTACAATTTCTTTCCATTTAACTATCCTTTCAATTTAATAGTAGTATAATCACGCAACTTTTAGGAGGTGCTATGTTAGATATAAATCCAATGCTACTATTGGCTACGTTCGTTGTATTTATTTCGCTTATTGCCGTTCTAAACAGTTGGCTTTACAATCCTCTATTCAGTTTTATGAACAAACGCGATGAAGATATCAAAAGAGATCTTGCAAAAGTAGGCTCAAACGATAGCAAAATCGCCGATCTCAGAGCAAAAGCTGAATCGATTATTATGAATGCTAAACTAGAAGCTGCGGCCCTAAGGGAAAAAGTTATTGCGGATGCAAAAGAGTTGGCAGAGAACAAGTTAGAAGCAAAGCGTGCTGAATTAGCAGTAGAATATACTGAATTCAAACAATCACTTGCTAAAACAGAAGAAGAGTTGACTACAGAACTTATGGCTCAGGTTCCAGTCTTTAAAGAAGCTTTCAAAGCTAAGATGCGTCAGATATAAGGATGTGACATGAGAAATATTTTAGTTTTATTACTAATCGCTTCAACATACGCATTCGCATCTGAAGCGGGAGATGGTGAGAGCGATATAGTTCAAAGAACTGTGAACTTTTTACTGTTTGCAGGACTTATCTGGTATCTTGTTGCTCAGCCTGTAAAAAACTTTTTTGCTTCAAGAAGTAATGCGGTTGCTGAAGAGCTCAATAGGGTTCAGGAAAAACTTCAAGAGTCTATCGCAATGAAAAAAGAGGCTTTGGCAAAGATCTCTGAAGCAGAAAAATTTGCAGAGGAGTTGGCTGTTGCATCTAAAAAAGAGAATAAAGTCTTAAATGACAAGATTATGTCTCAATGTGAAGCAGACTTGGAATTCCTTGCAAAGCAACAGGAGATCAAAAAAGAGTTTGAAACGAGAACTATGGTGAGAAATGTAGTTGAAAAAGTGGTTGCTGAGACGCTCGAACAAAGTGCAGATGCTTTTGATCGTGAGGCTATGGCAAGTGTAATTATCAAGAAGGTGGCGTAAATTATGGAAGAATTGATAGCAAAAAGATACGTCAAAGCATTAACAGAGGATGCAGATTTGGAGTCTGTGCAAGGTTTTAGCGCTGTTTTCTCAGCTTTGGCAGACTCATTTCAAGATGATCAATTTTTGAACATTGTTACTAATCCAAATGTAACAATGGATGATAAAACGTCTATCTTACTTGATGCGGTAAAAAAGGCAGAGTCTGAGCCACTCAATAACTTCATCAAGCTTCTTATGGAGAAAAAAAGGGTTCAGATTATTCCTGCGATAGCACAAGAGTTAAAAAAAGATATAGCAATCTCTACTAAAACATATAGTGGTAAAGTCTTTAGCGACAGTGATATAGATACGGATGTTTTAGAAACTTTAAGTAGTGGTTTGAGTAAAAAGTTTGATGCTTCAATTAGCCTAGATTTTATAAAGAATGACTTTAATGGAATCAAAGTAGAAGTGGAAGGACTCGGTATCGAGATTAATTTTTCAAAAGATCGAATCGATAATCAAATCATTCAACATATTATAAAAGCAATTTAACTTCAAGGGAGGAGAAATAGAGTGGTAGCAAAAATTCAAGCTGATGAGATCAGCTCAATTATTAAAGAGCGTATCGACAACTTTGAACTAAGTGTTGATATTAATGAAACAGGAAAAGTTGTTTCTTATGCTGATGGTGTTGCTCAAGTTTATGGACTTAGCAACGTTATGGCAGGTGAAATGGTAGAGTTTGAAGATGGTACAAAAGGTTTGGCGATGAACCTTGAGGAAGCAAGCGTTGGTGTTGTTATCCTTGGTTCTGGTGAAAATCTTCGTGAAGGTATGAGTGTTAAACGTTTAGCGAAACTTCTGCGTGTTCCGGTTGGTGATGCTCTTCTTGGACGTGTTGTGAATGCTCTTGGTGAGCCGATTGACGGAAAAGGTCCAATCGAAGCGACCGAGTATCGTTTTGTAGAGGAGAAAGCCCCTGGAATCATGGATCGTAAATCTGTCCATGAGCCGCTTGCTACTGGTATCAAATCTATCGATGCGCTTGTACCGATTGGACGTGGTCAGCGTGAGCTTATCATTGGTGATAGACAAACTGGTAAAACAACTGTAGCTCTTGATACTATTATCAACCAAAAAGGTAACGGTGTTGTTTCTATTTATGTGGCTGTTGGTCAAAAAGAGTCAACTGTTGCACAAGTTGTTCGTCGTTTAGAGGAGCACGGTGCGATGGAAAACACGATCATTGTGTCTGCTACGGCTGCTGAAGCTGCAGCACTTCAATTCCTTGCACCATATACCGGTGTAACGATGGGTGAATATTTCCGTGATAATGCAAGACATGGTTTAATTGTTTATGATGACCTCTCTAAACACGCAGTAGCTTACCGTGAAATGTCACTTATCCTTCGTCGTCCTCCAGGTCGTGAAGCATATCCTGGAGATGTTTTTTATATCCACTCAAGACTTCTTGAGCGTGCTGCAAAACTTTCAGATGAAAAAGGAGCCGGTTCTTTAACAGCACTTCCTATTATTGAAACACAAGCGGGTGATGTTGCTGCTTATGTTCCAACAAATGTTATCTCCATTACTGATGGGCAGATCTTCTTAGAAACTGATCTATTTAACTCGGGTGTACGACCGGCAATCAATGTTGGTCTTTCTGTGTCTCGTGTTGGTGGTGCTGCACAGATTAAAGCAACAAAACAGGTTGCCGGCACACTAAGACTAGATCTCGCGCAGTACCGTGAACTTCAAGCTTTTGCTCAGTTTGCATCTGATCTTGATGAAGTTTCAAGAAAACAGCTTGAGCGTGGTCAAAGAATGGTGGAGGTACTTAAGCAACCTCCATATTCTCCACTATCAGCAGAACAACAAGCTGCAATTATTTTTGCTGGAAATGAAGGCTATCTTGATGAACTTTCAGCATCTGCTGTTACTAAATTTGAAGCTGAACTCTATCCATTTATAGAAGCTTCATATCCGCAGATCTTTGAAAACATTAGAAGCAGTAAAAAGATTGATGATGAGACTAAAGCTCTTATGATAAAAGCATTGGATGAGTTTAAAGCCTCTTTCGTAGCAGAATAAGGAAAAGTTTATGGCAAACTTGAAAGATATTCAAAGAAAAATCAAGAGTGTTTCTAGTACGCAAAAGACAACGCGTGCTATGAAGCTGGTATCTACTGCAAAGCTTCGTCGTGCGGAAGAACTAGCAAAACGTTCTCGTCTTTATGCACAAAAGATGAATCAGGTTATTGCCGAAATTGCTGGTCGTATTAATCGTAATAAAGTTGGAGGATTAGATAACCGTTTTTTTGAAACGATTGAAAATCCAAAAATGGTAGATGTTGTTTTTGTTACTGCGGATAAAGGTTTGTGTGGTGGTTTTAATATTCAAACCATTAAAGCTGTTAACAAACTGCTTCGCGAATACAAAGAAAAGAATGTCAAAGTACGCCTGCGAGGAATCGGCAAAAAAGGTATAGAGTATTTCAAATACAACGAAGTTGAACTTTTCGATGCTGTTGTAGATCTGAGTTCTAAACCGAATAAAGAGAGGTCGGATGAGTTTATTCAAACTTCTATCCAAGACTTTCAAGATGGTAAGATAGATGCTTTACATGTAGTGTATAACGGTTATAAAAATATGATCACACAAGAGTTACATCTAAACACTGTGTTGCCTGTAAATACAGATGGTTTTGATTGTGATAAAGCACAACACAGCTCTATGTTAGAGGTGGAAGCTCAAGATGAGGAAGCGATGCTTAATGCTTTGGTTACTCGATATGTTAGTTATAACATGTACTACTCTTTGATTGACTCTGTTGCTGCTGAGCATTCTGCTCGTATGCAGGCGATGGATACGGCAACAAACAATGCCAAAGAGATGGTTAAGAGCTTAAATGTTGAATTTAATAAAGCGCGTCAAGCTGCTATTACTACTGAATTGATTGAAATTATTAGTGGTGTGGAGAGTATGAAATAATGGAGAAAAATATGATTGGAAAAATTAGCCAGGTTATGGGTCCTGTTGTTGATGTTGATTTTGATGGTTATCTTCCGGTAATTAACGAGGCTATCGAAGTTAATACTACTGTTGAAGGTAGTGACTACAGATTGGTATTAGAAGTTGCCGCTCACTTAGGTGATGGGCGTGTTAGAACAATTGCTATGGATATGAGTGAAGGTCTTGTTCGTGGTATGGAAGCAAAAGCTACTGGAGCGCCTATTAAGGTTCCAGTTGGTGAGAAGGTGCTTGGTCGTATCTTTAATGTTATCGGTGAGACTATCGATGGCGGTGATCAAGTTGAGGATGCTCCTACTTGGTCTATCCACCGCGCTCCTCCGGCACTCATCGATCAGTCTACAAAAACTGAGATGTTTGAAACAGGTATCAAAGTTGTTGACCTTCTAGCACCTTATGCAAAAGGTGGTAAAGTTGGTCTCTTTGGTGGGGCTGGTGTTGGTAAAACAGTTATCATCATGGAACTTATCCACAATGTTGCGCATGGGCATGACGGTCTTTCTGTATTTGCTGGTGTTGGTGAGCGTACACGTGAGGGTAATGACCTTTACTATGAGATGAAAGAGTCTAACGTTTTAGATAAAGTTGCACTGTGCTATGGTCAAATGAGTGAACCACCGGGAGCTCGTAACCGTATTGCACTGACTGGTCTTACTATGGCTGAGTATTTCCGTGATGAGAAGAAGCTTGATGTGTTGATGTTTATCGATAATATCTTCCGTTTTGCACAGTCAGGGAGTGAGATGTCTGCACTTCTTGGTCGTATCCCTTCAGCTGTTGGTTATCAACCAACTCTTGCTCGTGAGATGGGTGCACTTCAAGATCGTATTACATCAACAAAAGATGGATCTATCACATCTGTTCAAGCTGTTTATGTTCCGGCAGATGACTTGACTGACCCGGCACCTGCTTCTGTTTTTGCTCACTTGGATGCAACAACAGTACTTAACCGTAAAATTGCAGAAAAAGGTATCTATCCAGCGGTTGATCCACTCGATTCAACTTCTAGAATGCTTGATCCACAAATTATCGGTGAAGAGCACTACAATGTAGCACGTGGTGTACAACAAACACTACAAAAATATAAAGATCTTCAAGATATCATCGCGATTCTTGGTATGGACGAACTTTCTGAAGATGATAAAGCGACAGTTGAGAGAGCTCGTAAAATCGAGAAATTCCTTTCTCAACCATTCTTCGTTGCAGAGGTATTTACAGGTGCTCCTGGTAAATATGTTTCTCTTGAAGATACAATTAAAGGTTTCAAAGGAATCTTAAACGGTGACTACGATCATATGCCGGAAAATGCATTCTACATGGTTGGTAATATGGACGAAGCTATCGAGAAATATGAAAAAAGCAAATAAGCTTTTACTAAAGGACTGTAATGGATACGTTTAAACTTGAGATCCTGACTCCTAACGGTGAGATCTTTAGTGGTGAAGTCGTTAGTGTGGTTCTCCCCGGTCAAGAAGGGGAGTTCGGTGTCCTAGCGGGTCATGCTTCTTTAACAACTTTGTTGGAAACTGGCGTTGTGGATGTTGAAAAAGAGGATAAATCAGTCGAATCTATCGTTATCAACTGGGGTGTTGTTCAGGTTGATGAGGAGAAAGTTGTCGTTTTAGTTGAAGGTGCAGCACCAATTCGTGGTGAAAATGAGTCTGCAATTGCTGCAGCTATTGATGAAGCGAAAAAACTGATCAACGATATTGCCGATTCAAGCTCTGCTATTGCATCTGTATCTGCAAAGATAGAGTCAGCTGCTCAAAAATTATTGTAGCAAATGTT
The DNA here is from genome assembly GCA_013607635.1 of Campylobacterota bacterium. Lineage (GTDB taxonomy): Bacteria > Campylobacterota > Campylobacteria > Campylobacterales > Sulfurimonadaceae > Sulfurimonas. The sequence goes on along the minus strand of VCAY01000017.1, from coordinate 9,004 downwards.
TAATTCTCTAATAGATTTTTATACAAAGTCACACCCTGTGACGATTGGTGTCTTGGCTCTTTTGGCTTTATACTTTATTGTTTTAAACTGGGTGTTTTTTTACCGCTATTTTTCCCTTAGCTCATGGCTAAAAAATGAAAGTGCTTCACTAGAAGCACTTTTACTTGGAGCTGTGAGTGTTAGTGAAAACTCCTTTTTAAATAATTTTGTCAAATCGACAAACTTTATTTCAAAAGAAGTTTTACAGCTTGCACAACTTGCTGCGACAAAAGAAGCGACCAAAGGGCTTTCTGTTTTATCTGTATTTGCTTCAACTACACCTTTTATCGGTCTTTTTGGAACGGTTGTATCTATTTTAGATACATTTACACATATTGGTAAAGTGAGTGGAAGTATGTCGATTATAGCTGCCGGTGTTTCTGATGCTCTTGTTGCAACTGCAGCAGGTATTTTTGTAGCTGTTTTTTCATATACCTACCATCAGATACTTAAACGTAAAGCTTTTGATGTTACCAACCATATTCAGATGCAAAATGACGCACTTTTAGCTCGCAAGGGTTAAATAGATGGTTTATGATTGGGATGAGAAACCGGAGCTAAACATTACACCTCTTGTTGATGTTATGCTTGTGCTGCTTGCCATTTTGATGGTTATTGCTCCCAATATTGTTTTTGAAGAGAACATCAAACTCCCGCAAGGATCAACAACAAAACAGATCGCAAAGATTCCACCAGTGCATATAACCATCGATAAAGATAAAAATATTCAAATCAATAAAGACAACTTTTTATATAAGGGATTTAGAGATAATTTTTATCTTTATGCGCAGAAACTGGATAAAAAAGCCACAGTGCTTATAAGTGCAGATAAACGTTTAGATTATGGAGTGGTGATGTCGGTTTTGGCATCGGTTAAACAAGCTGGTTTTACTGAGGTTTCTTTAGCAACCAATGGTTAATAACGAGAGATATTTTTATATTAGCGGTGTATTGTCACTCACAATTTTTCTTTTTTTTGCCATTTTATTTGGAGTCTTAGTATCTCATGCTATGCAGAATCGAACCTTTGGGTTGCAAAAGGAACAGTTTATTGCAGTTTCTGTAGTGATCTCACCACAAAAAAACAGTAGCAAAGCAAGCGATAAAACGACTCCTCATGTTCAAACACAAAAGAGTGAAGATATCAATATTAACCACCTTTTTGATAATGTATGGACACAAAAAATTGACACAAAACCACAAGAGAAAAAAATTGATCTCAAAAGGATTCAGGAGATCTCTCGAAGAATAGAGAAAAGCAAAGTCAATAAACCCTTATCATCTACTCAAAAAATAGAATCTCATTCCCACGACAGTAAATCGCAAAAGGGTGCCTCAAGTGCGCAGCAAGTTAATGAATATTTAGCTAAAATTCAAGCAATAGTTTATGATAATTTTATGCCTCCCGCCAACTCTGAAGGTAATGTTGTTCGGGTTGTTATAGAGTTGGATGCCCTTGGCAAAATAAGAGACTTTAGAGTGCTTAATTACTCTTCAAACGATGCTTTAAACAGTGAAGTGGATCAAATGAAACAAAGACTTAAGCGCGTTGTCTTTCCTATGAATCCACAGAAGAGATCGTTTAGAGCTGTTATAAACTTGATACCTGAAAACAAGGAGTGAAGTGGTGCGTATTTTATGGGTGTTACTGCTGAGTTTTTTTGTGGCATTTGCAGAGGATGCTACCATTGATGTTGTTAAAAAAACAGATGCTTTGCCTTCGATAGCAATTGAAGATGCTTCAATTAACTATGATGAAACATTTAAATTGAGTGTTTTTAAATCACTTGTAGCTGATCTGGGTGTACTCTCTATTTTTAATGTAGATCGCCACTACAGAGTGAGTAGTTTTAATGATGTAGATGTTTTGAATGAGAACAAAAATAAACGTTTTGTGATACGTTATAAGATGTTTGAAGATGATAGTGGTGTACTCAATTTGGCAATAAAACTTTTTGACAAAGATGAAGAGGTTCTTTCTAAAATATATCGTGTTTTTAAGCCAGAACAGTATGTTTTTGTAACACATGCTATTGCGTACGATATCAATGAGTTTATGGGACAGCCTTCTGTAGAGTGGATGAAGCGTAAAGTTATCTTTAGCCGAATTGTTGGGGAAAAACAAAGTGAGATCGTTATTGCTGATTATACACTTCGTTATCAACATACCATCGTTAAAGGTGGTTTTAATGTTTTTCCTAAATGGGCAGACAAGGCACAAACAGGATTTTATTATACCTCGTTGAATGCTAAACCGGCATTGAAGTTTGTAGATATGAAATCTGCTTCCATTAAGACGCTACTTACTTCGGACGGGATGCTGGTATGCTCTGATGTTAGTGCAGATGGTAAAGAGTTGCTTTTAACTATGGCACCAAGTGGTCAGCCTGATATCTATAAATATAATGTAAATTCAAAACAATATCATAAAATCACCAACTGTAAAGGTATCGATGTTAATGCACAATTTATGAACAAAAACAAGATAGTCTTTGTATCCTCAAGGTTGGGGTATCCAAATATTTTCTCCAAAGATCTAGCTACAGGTGAGACTGAACAGATGGTGTATTATGGTAGAAATAATGCAGCATGTAGTGCACATGGTGAATATATTGTTTATAAAGCGCGTGAAACCTCAAATAATTTTAGTCAAAATACATTCAATTTGCACCTTATTTCGACAAAAACCGACTTTATTCGAAGGTTAACGGCTGTTGGAGTGAATGAATTTCCTAGGTTTTCCAAGGACGGCGATGCGATTATTTTTATTAAAAACTATAAAGGGCAAAGCTCTATCGGTATTATGAGATTAAAATATAATAAAAACTACCTTTTTCCACTCAAATATGGAATAGTTCAGTCGATGGATTGGTAAAATTAATAATTTTTGGTATAATACTTCAATTTAAATTTCGAAGGATTCAAGATATGAAAAAGTTAGTACTTTCAAGTGTTGCTGTGGCACTTTTGGTTTTTAGTGGATGTAGCTCAAAAGAGCCTGCTGTTGATACACAAAAGCAAATGACTACCCAAACACAAGAGGTAGAAGCACCTGCGACTGAGACTGTAGCGGCTGAAGATAGTGTTGTAACATCTACAACTAACGGATCGCAGCAAGCTAGAGTGAGTATGGATGAGATTGAGCAAAAATTGCCAACGGTTTATTTTGCATTTGACAAGTTCGATCTTTCTGATCAAGCTCAAGAAAAACTTACAACTGCTGCAGAATTAGGTAAAACGGATGCAAGAGATTACAGTGTAAAACTTGAAGGTAACTGTGATGAGTGGGGAAGTGATGAGTACAACTTTGCTTTGGGACTCAAAAGAGCAGAGGCTGTCAAAAAAGCGTTGGTTGCTGAGGGGATCGATCCTGCCCGTATCTCTATGGTTAGCTATGGTGAGAGCAACCCTGTATGTACAGACAAAACAAAAGAGTGTTGGGCTAAAAATCGTAGAGTAAACTTTAAACTTCTTCCATAGAGTTGTGTAGTCTATGAAACGCAGTACGGCTTTATATCTACTGAGTGCTGCGATCCCTTTCTCAATATTCAGTGCCGAACCTTCAGCGTTCGGTGCTGGAAATCTTTCAAGTAGTAATCCTTACGGATTGACTCCCGATGAAAAACTCCTTTTAGAGACAAAGCAAAAACTGAAAAAAGTTGATATTAGTACAAAAACACATGCATCGCAGTTAGATTCACTTCGAGAGAGGATCGATGGACTTCAGGATATCGTAGAGGCACTTAGTAGAAAATCGCACAACAATAAAATAAAACTTCAAGAACTGCAGTCTGTAGAGATGCAAAAGGGTGAAAGTGAAGTAGAGTATCAAAAAAGGGTGGCGAATTTAGTTGAGGAAAATGCCCAAAAGATAACATTGCTTGAAAATAATATATCAAGCATCTCTAAAGAGGTAGAGTTTATTAGCAAGAACTATGTCTCTAAAGAGGAGTATAACCGCCTTGTGGATGAGATTAACAATTTTAAAGCTTTGATCTCTAAAGAGCTGGTGGCTAAAAAAACTAATCTATCAGGAAAAAAACGCTCAAGTGCTGCAATTTATAACAGTGCTAAGAGAAATTTTAATAAAAAGTACTACACCAAAGCGATTAATGAATACAAAGAGTTGATCAGCAGAAACTATAAACCGGCATACTCTCACTACATGATAGGGGAGATGTGGTTTAAAAGAAAAGATTATGGTAAAGCGATAATATATTTCAAAAAATCTTCTCAGCTTTATTCAAAAGCTAAATATATGCCAACATTGATGCTGCACACAGCTATCTCTATGGATAAAACAGGTGACAAAACTAATGCCAAGGCATTTGCCAAAGCTCTAATCTTGAAATATCCAAACTCCAAAGAAGCTAAAGAGGCACGTAAAATATTGGATTAATCTTATTATGATAAAATCGCGAAATTAAAACAAAAGGTTAGAAAATGGCAATTGAGCAAAATCAGATCGTATCGATCGAATATGAAGTTCGTGATGGTGATGCGGTAGTAGATAGTAATGTTGGTGGAGCGCCACTCGTTTTTATGTTTGGTAAAGGGCAGATTATCCCAGGTCTGGAAAATGGAATAAAAGATATGAATATCGGTGATAAAGCTGATGTTTTAGTGCAACCTGCAGATGCTTATGGTGAGTATAACGCTGAAGCGACACAAGAGGTTCCAAAAGAGCAGTTTGCAGGGATTGATCTTCAAGAGGGGATGACGCTTTATGGACAAGGGGAGGATGGTTCAACTGTTCAGGTGATCGTTAAAGAGATTAAGGATGACGCAATTATTATCGACTTTAACCACCCTTTGGCTGGAAAACCTTTAATGTTCACGGTAACTATCAACAATATTAGAGAAGCTACCGACGAGGAGGTGATGACAGGTATCCCTGCTGAAAACCAAGTGGAGGATAGCGGATGCTGTGGTACAGGCGGTGGCAGCGGTTGTGGATGCCACTAAGTTTATAACAGCCTCTGAAGCATCCTCAGAGACTTTTAAGACTGCCTCTTTATTAAAATCGCTAGATGTTAATGCCCTCATACTGGGTGAAGATGGTGTGGGCAAAAGAACTTTGGCTTCTTTTGTTATGCCTGATGCCCCAATCATAGATGCTTCGCACTATGGGGAGGTGTTAACACAGATTGAAAACTTATCCGAAATCATTATCTTAAACATTGACAACTTTGCTAATATAAAACGGTTGGTAGAGATACTCAAAGAACGCGAGATAAGAGTTATGGCAACCGCTAAACCATCTTTTGCAAGTGAGATACTTGATGAAATATTTAGTATCAAATTCGATATTCCACCATTATCTCAAAGAGAAGAGGATGTTGTAGAGCTCATCGGTATGTTTGTACAAAATGCGGTCGATATTTTTGGTGGTGAATCAAAGTTTGATACAACAAATTTTCAACCTGATTTATCAGATAATGCCAATTCACTGCGCAGACAGGTGATGATCCATTATTTGTTACAAGATATAGATGATTATGAGCTGATGCAAATCATTGAGAACTATCTTATGGACAAGCTAGGTTCAAATAGTGATTATAGAAACTTTCTTTATCTTTATGAGGTACCATTAATTCGTGCGGGGTTTGCAAAGTTTAAATCACAATTGCAATTATCTGATAAATTAGGTCTTAACAGAAACACACTCAGAAAAAAAATAGCTGACAATAAAAAATATTTACAAGGAGAGAGGTAATGAGTAAGATAGCGATGATATTTGCCGGACAAGGTTCACAGGCAGTTGGAATGGGAAAAGATTTCTATGACAATTCAGCAATAGCTAGAGAGATGTTTGAAAAAGCTGGGCAGAGGATCGGTGTCGATTTTAAAGAGTTGATCTTTGAAGAGAACGAAAAGCTTAACGAAACAGCCTATACACAACCTGCAATTCTTTTGGTACAAATGGTTGCGTATAAACTTTTTAAAGAGGCTTGTTCAGATATCAAAGCAGATCTTTTCTTAGGTCACTCACTCGGTGAGTTCTCAGCTCTTTGTGCAAGTGGTGCGATCGATTATGTCGATGCGGTTGAACTGGTACATAAGCGTGGTCTTTATATGCAAGAGGATTGCAGTGAGATTGAAGCTGGAATGATGGCGATTGTTGGTTTGGATGATGCAACGGTTGAGAGTATTTGCAAGCAAGCACAAGATGCAGGCAAAAAAGTGTGGCCGGCAAACTATAACCAAGATGGGCAGTTAGTTGTTGCAGGTCTCAAGCCTGATCTTGCATCGCTTGAGCAGACTTTTAAAGATGCAGGAGCAAAAAGAGCATTGCTTTTAAATATGTCGGTAGCTTCACACTGTGCACTTTTACAAAACGCCGCACAAAAGCTAGAGCCACTCATGCAAGAGATGCTTCAAGATAGTTTTGAAGCACCAATCATCTCCAATGTCACAACAAAACCATACAGCTCGAAGGCTGAGGCGGTAGAGCTTTTAAAACAGCAACTCACAAGCCCTGTAAAATACAAACAATCGATCCAAACAATTGCAGGTGATGTAGATATGGCGATCGAGTTTGGTAACGGTGTGGTTCTCAAAGGGCTAAATCGAAGAATTGCCAAAGATCTTACAACGCTGAATGTCTCAGATATGGCAACACTTGCGAAAGTAAAAGAACAAATCTGCAACTAATGAAAATAACTCTTGCACAAACATCACCAAAGTTGCGTCGCAGTAACTTGGATGATGTTGTCTCTATCATCAACGAGTATAAATCACAATCAGATATCATTGTTTTTCCTGAGTTAGCTTTGAGTGGTTATATGTTGCAAGACAAACTGCTTGAAGATGCTTGGAGTGAGGATGAGCTAGATATCCTTGCTAAGCTTAGTCAGGATGTAGTGATCGTCGTTGGTGCAGCGATGCGTGATGGTAGAGTGTTTAGAAACACAGCGCTGTACTTTGCAGATGGTAAACTGCTTTCAAAGCATATTAAAGTGCATCTGCCAAACTACGGGATGTTTGAGGAAGCGAGATACTTTGAGGGGGGAGATAAGTTTGAGGTTTTTAACCATAACGACAAAAAAATCTCTATGCTTGTTTGTGAAGATTTGTGGCATGAAGATGTGCATAAAGAGCTTATAAAGCTTGATCCTGAACTTATGATCGTGCTTGTAGCATCCCCTGCAAGAGGTTTTTATGATGATGGTTTAGCTATAGAGGATAAATGGTACAATATCATCAAAACTGTTTCAAAAGAAACATCTGCAAAATTGATCTTTGTTAATCGTGTAGGTTTTGAGGATGGGCTTGGCTTTTGGGGCGGTAGCTGTATTGTCGAGGATGGTACAATCATCCACAAACTGCAAAAATTTGAAAAAGAGATAAAAACATTCGAGGTTTAAAATGAAAATAGCGATTATGGGTGCAATGAGCGAAGAGGTGGCACCAATCTTAGAGGCTTTAGGTAATTATAATACAGTTGAGTATGCCGGTAATAAATATTATGAAGCAACCTACAAAGGGGTTGATGTTGTCGTGGCATACTCAAAGATTGGCAAGGTGTTTTCTACTTTAACTGCTACGACGATGATAGAGCATTTTGGATGTGACAGGCTTCTTTTTAGCGGCGTGGCAGGAGCGATTAACCCTGAGCTTAAAGTTGGGGATCTTATCATCGCTACAAAACTTGCACAACACGATCTTGATATTACCGCTTTTGGTCACCCGCATGGGTATGTGCCTGAGGGTGCTGTTTTTGTTGATGCGGATCGATCATTGATTGAGACAGGCAAAAAAGTGGCTACCTCTTTGGGTAAGAGTGTCAAAGAGGGAGTTATCGCTACAGGTGATCAGTTCGTGGCTGATGAGGAGCGAAAAAACTGGATCGCTGCAACATTTAATGCCGATGCGTTAGAGATGGAAGGAGCGAGCGTTGCTGTTGTATGTAACGCTTTGGGTGTACCATTTTTTATCCTTCGTGCAATTAGTGATGCGGCAGATATGGATGCAAGTTTTTCGTTTGATGCGTTTTTAGAGACAAGTGCGATAGAATCAGCGCAGTTTGTGATGCAGATGGTTGATGAGATAGTAGGGCAATAATGGGGATTAAACTTTCTAAAAAGATTATGTCTAAGCTTGGCAAAACCAATGCTGAGTTTGGACTCATAGAGGAGGGGGACAAGATCCTTGTAGGGCTTAGTGGAGGCAAAGATTCTCTTACCCTTATCCATGCCCTCAAAGAGCAGCAACGCCGTGCCCCTTTTGATTTTGAGTTTATTGCCGTAACTGTAACTTATGGGATGGGGGAGGATTACTCTAACTTAGTTGCACATTGTAAGGAGCATGGCATCACCCATTATATCAATGATACAAAAACTTATGATCTTGCCAAAGAGAAGATCCGTAAAAATTCATCCTATTGCAGTTTTTTCTCCCGTATGAGACGAGGGTATCTCTACACAGCTGCCAAAGAGTATGGGTGTAACAAAGTAGCCCTTGGGCATCATCTTGATGATGCGGCAGAGACTTTTTTTATGAACTTTATCTATAACGGTCAGCTAAGAACCCTAGCACCTAAATACACTGCAGACAATGGACTTGTAGTGATTCGCCCACTCATTCAGCTAAGAGAGCGACAGCTTCGAGCTTTTGTGGTTGATAACGGGATCGAAGCGATTGGTGATGAAGCGTGTCCTGCGATGCGTTTTGATGTAAAGATGCCTCATGCAAGAGCCAGCACCAAAGATATGCTTGAAAAACTAGAACAAGAGCATCCGCAACTTTTTGTATCACTCAATGCGGCTTTTAAAAATGTAAGTATAGGTAGTTTCTTTTTAACTGAAGAGTAGGTTACTTTGAAGTTGTTGCATGTAACAAACTTCATTACATGCAACAAAGGTGGAAAGTTTTAGAACTCTCCAGCCGCACCATCACGGATCAATGTCTCCATAGTGTCTTTAACTTTTAATGCTGCTTCTAGCATTTCAGGAGGAAGTTTTTT
>VCAY01000016.1:8904-27277 GCA_013607635.1 Campylobacterota bacterium | reverse complement strand
GCAGACCAAGTGCACCCTGCAGTTCTCCCGGACGAACATTATATCCGGGGAGTATAAACCTGTAGGCTTCAAAAAAGTCATCCTCTTTTGGCTTCATAATGATTGGCAACACTTTGATCTCCCCCCTAAGGGCGTGCAGAGCTAGCGAGAGACCAACTGTAAAAGCAGAGCTTGATCCCATGCCGCTTCTTGCCGGTATATCGCCATCATGATTGATCGATACACCATGTTTGATGTTGAAGTGTTTGAGTGTTTCTCGTACAGAGGGGTGCTGTATCTGATCAAAACTGTTGACATTTTCTTGCTTTGAGTAAACGATCCGGTGTTTGTGGTTGAAAAAGGGTGGTAGTTTTCTTAGGTTGATATAAGAGTATTTGTCTATGGCAACACCTAGTACTTTGCCACCGTGTGTCAAGTAATATTCAGGATAGTCCGTGCCACCACCGAAAAAAGAGATGCGGTGTGGTGTTCTTGAGAGGATCAAAACATCTCCTTAAAATCTATTTGTGCTTTTTTATAATCTTTTGGTACCCCTATATCGACAAAATAGCAATCTTCTATATAGGCATAGATGCGATTTTGTTTCTCTAAAAAAGTTTCAAAAGAGAACACTTCTGTTTCGATGTTCTCAAGTAGATTTTTTGTCACAACATACACACCTGCATTGATCAGTCCCTCGGTAACAAAAGTTTTTTCTTGAAAAGATGTTACAAAACTATTTTCTACTGTTACACTTCCGTATCTCTCAAAATTTTTCATTGGTTTGAGTGCTATGGAGAGCGGGTAAGATATTGCTTTGTTGTAAAACTCTTGAGTGTTGAGGTTGTAGAAGGTGTCACCATTGAGCACAAGGATCTTTTGTGAAGCATCATAGAGGCTTAATGCTTTTTTGATGGCTCCACCTGTGCCAAGCGGGGAGAATTCTTGTGAGTATTTGATCGCTACAGTTTTGTAGTGATCTTTGAAGTAGTCTTGGATCACCTCTTTTTTATAGCCAACACTCAGCACAACTTCAGTGACGCCATCTCGCATAAGTTTTTCGAACAGGTAAGCCAAGAAAGGTTTGCCGTTAATATCTGCCATAGGTTTGGGAACATCCTTGACAACACTTTGCAATCGTGTGCCAAATCCACCGGTTAAGATGATCGCTTTCATAAACGGTACTCCTTGTAGAGGGCTTTATTGATAAGCTCAATGGGATTTGTTGATTGAAAAGATTGAGATCGCAAAAGTGTGCGATAAAGTAGGTAAATCTCTTTGAGGTAAAAAAGGTTTTTGTATTGCAAAAGTGAGAAGATAAATTTTGATTTTTTGTAGCGTTGCAGGTTGTATATTGCCCAAAATATTTTATAGATCCTTTGGGAATATAGAAACTTTTTATCAGTAAGGATCTCTTTTTTGGATGTGCGAAGTGTATCAAGCAGTGCAAACAGATCAGTTGCTTCATCTTGTTGATGAGATATTTTGCGTTGTGGTGTTGAGAGATTGGTGAGTGATGATGCGAAGATATTCTCTTTTTTAATTGTGAGATCACTCTCTAAACTCTCTAGGGTAAAATTTTTTATCTCTAGTGCGTTGTAAAAATCATCCAGATACTCTACGGGAGGAATGATGATAAGATCCGCTATTTGTGCATAGTATCTGTCGATATACTCAAAAGAGTTGTGGGAGTTTTGAAAAATAAAAATCGTTTTTAAGTTGTAGCTATTTTTGATATGTTCAAGCCAATAAAGATCCAAAGAGGCGTCACAGTTGTTAAAAAGGATACAAAGGTGGTTGATATCTTGTGTAACAATCAGCTGTTCCACCTTTGTGTGCATCTCTTTTTCTGTTGCATTTTCAAAGAGTTGCACAAAATGTAATGCAAAGTAGTTTGTAGAATAGTTCTGTAGTAATTGTTGGAATGTTGGATCGTCTACTTGGTAAAGAAACAGTGTATTGGTACTCATTTTTTTACCCTTTTGTATCGCTTATGGGCATAGATGGCTTGCATCTTAAAATGGTAATATATGGTGCGATAATCAAAGCTTTTGTATTTCGTAAATATTTTACACTCTTTACAACCAATTTGAACTTTCTTTTAAACAAAAAATTAAAAAAATAGAGAAAATGGTACGAAGTATAGTTAGTGATAAAATCTTTATCTATCCAAAGTTTTTCGATCTTTTTTGATCTGTAATGTAGCTGTGGCAGTATCTCTTGAAACCTGTTTTTTGCATCAAACTTCAAGGCGTGTTTGTGGAGCTCTTCGGTTATTTGTCTGTGTTTATCCTCATGCTGAAGATAATAGCGTATTTTCTCAAGCAGATCCTCTTTGGAATGAAACAAGATCCGCTCATCGTTAAAAAGGACTCTTGTGCCTGGGCCATCTTGGCTGAGGCAAAACGACTTTGTCATATATATCTCAATGAGTCTTCCTTTCGCTTGTTGTATTTTTGAGTTGATATGTGTGCCAATTGTAAAGTTTGTATTGGTATTGAAATCAAATGAGGTGCTAAGAGCACTGTCTGTAAAATTGAGATTTATTTTACTCGAATTGATAACATCGATCATCTGGTTGTGATCAATAAAGCCATTTTCAGATCCTGCACCATAAGTTTGGACATTAATGCCATGCTCTTGAAGGTAAGAGATGTACTCACGGCGGGAGGCCTTGTTGATGTTTCCTATAAATGAGACATCTATAGTTTTTGGTAGAGATTTGTGGGGAAACATCTCTTTATTGTAAAGGCTGTAGAGTGTAATGGAGTTTAAGTTATAATTAGCGTATAAAAAATTGTTTTTCAGTACGGTAAAGGGTAAGATATAATCAGCTATTTGATTGTAGTACCTGTCTCGAGCTTCAAAAAAAGTTTCAGGATCTTGAGAGGTGTTGATGATGCAAAGGTTGTATTTGTGTTTGAGATGCAAAAGAAACTGTAGATCGATGGTAAAGTCCTCTGCCGCAAAACCTATGAAAAGATACTCAATAGAGTGTTTGATGATTGTTTTTTCCAGCTCTTGCTCAAAACCATCTTTGCCATGTTCAAAATAAAGATCGTAATAATCAAGTGCAGTAAAATTGGCAAGATTCTCCTCTAGTCCATACTTATAAGCATCCCAGATCGTGTAGGTGTCCGGTCTTGAGTGAATATTGCCATGACTTAATCTGGTAAGCAAAAGGGTGTTGGCTTGCATTAGTGAGTTTCCTGTGTAACCAAAGGGGTTATAAGAGTATTGAGGTTGTTAACAAGTTGCATATCTTGGTGTTCTAGCTCAATAAAAAAGATCGCTATTTGGGTATGTAGATAATCTGTTACAGCAGTACTCTGCTTAAGAAGATCAAGACGATAGAGGATTTTATCTTGAAGTGATGGGTCTATTTGTATCTCTTTGTAGAAACCGTTTTCACTTGGCATCACGCAGTGTCGAATCACAAAATTTGAACTATTGTGTCGCTGTAATTCATCACTGATTTGCTCACCGATATATGCTTTGATAACAGCTTTGCTATACGCTATGCCATCACACTTTTCAATGAGCCAAGGATAAAGATCGCCCGGAATCCTTCTTGTGACATCTATGATGTAGGGGATGTCGTTTTGTATGAGTACTTGCAGATGGAACATCCCATCTACAAGCTGGAGTATGTTACAAAGCTTCTCTATGTCGTTTTGAAGTTTTTTGATAATCTTTGGCGCTATGTTAACAGGGTATGCGGTTGTAACAAGATAAGGGTTGAGATACGAGCGATCTTCTCCACTAAAACCATAGGCGATCTTTTGATCCTTGATAAAAACAGAGTAAGCGATAAGCTTCCCCTCTATATACTCTTCAAGAAAAATTTCACTAGAGATTTTTTGTGCCTCTTGAAGCGATCTTTGCAACTCCTTTTCGTTGTGCACCACTTCAACTCCTCTGCCGCCTGAGAGGTTGGTTGGTTTGACAACAATGGGAAACTTGAGTGTTTTTATATCTTCTACATCGGTGTATAAAAAACCTTTGGGGGTAGAGATGTTGTGCTCTAAGCAGAAGTTTTTCAATGCCCATTTGTTGTGTATGAGTTTTGCTGCTTGGAGTGTGTCAAAATTGCCTCTGCCGATCTCATGAGATAGCGCTACGGTTTGAAGGTAAGACTCCTCTCCACAACCGGGGATAAGGTATGCTATTTTTTCGCGCTTAATAATCTCTTGAACTTTTTTTGTATCGTTAAAGTTGATTTGGTAGTATTGATCGGCGTATTGATGCCCTATGTAGTAGGCTCGATCCCCAAGGGTGATAACAAAAAAGCCAAGCTCTTTTGCTGCTTTGATAAGCGGTATATCTCTGTGGCTTCCACCTAGTAATAGTATCTTTTGTTTCATTGAAGCAGCTCCAAAACGGTAGTGAAGATTCTTTTAGCCCCCTGTGCATCAATAGGAGAGTTGATTTTTGGATCTGATTGTATGATAGAAACAGTCTCTTTATATAGCGTTTGCTTCCAGTTTGCATCCAAAAGCGACACATAAGAGACGGCAAGGTGATGTTTTATAAGTTGAGGGGCACCTAAGAGTTGGTTTTTTGCAACAGCTACTATAATGGTGGGAATTTGTAAAAATGCAAGCTCATAAATGCTCATACTCGCTGTTGTGATAGCTAGAGCGCTTTTGGCAATACAGTTGGCAAGTTCTTGATCGGATGGTTTGTAGAGAACTTGCGTGTTTTTAAGTGTTTTAAGGGTTTTCATTGTTTCTTGATCGTTGTTGATGACAACTTTTTTCATGGCAATATTTTCAAGTGCATCAAGGATATCTAACGAGAGGCCAGCAGTATCGCTACCACCTAGCATAATAAAGATCTGCGGCTGTTTTGTGCGTGTTAGATCGAAGAACACTTTCCTTAACGGAAGATATTTAAGCCCCAGCAGATAGGTGTGTTGTGGTTGTTTGTGTTGGAAAAAGAGTGTGTCGGCATCAGGTGCAAAATTGATAATCATCCCTTTTGGATACTCAACTCTTCCATAATCATCGAGATAAACTGCTAGTTTGCTTTGTTGCGCACACAGAGCATAGATGGCTTCATTAGCTTCATAGCTATCGATAAAAATGGCATCGTAAAAGTTTTTGAGTGAAAAATTCTCCCACTTAAAAGGGTGAATATTGTCAAACTTGTAAGTATAATCGGTATCGCTGTCTAAAAAAAACTCAGCCTTGATCTTTGTATGTGCTGCAAACTCTTGGTAGATGGTATAAAGCCTGACAAGATGCCCCATCCCCCTTTTTGAGCCGGCTTCGGTAAAAAATGCGACTGTGATAGTATTAGTGTTCATATCCACCTATCATATCCCACGAGAGCAGAGTGCCTTTTGGAAGTTTTTTAGTAGCTGTTCTTCCGGCGACAAGATCTAGATATTTTGGCTCGATTCCTCCACCCGGTCGTAAACTTTTGATATTGTAACCATCGACAAAAGGTTCCCCTTGGTCGATATCTCTAGTGGCGATAAGGGAGCGTTGCGGTTTTTTTGGGGTGATGGGGTAGTTGATGTAACCAAGTGCATCAAAAACCATCTGTGAGCCTTCAACGATCTCTTGAAGCTCTTTGGGTGTTGCAGAGAAAAAGCTGTCAGCTGTTTGGATCGTTGTATCTAGCAAAAAATGTTTTTCGATGATCGATGCCCCAAGAGCAACCGATGCTATGGGGATGGCAGTGCCTAAGGTGTGATCTGAAAGTCCCACCGGACACTTGAAGATCTCTTTGAGGTGAGGGATCGTTTTGAGATGGATATCTTTAGGGGGTGCTGGATATTCGCTTGTACATTTAAGTATGGCAAGATCTTTAGCCCCCTCTTGAAGCATCACACTGCACGCTTCATTGATCTGAGCAATAGTAGCATTTCCTGTTGAGAGGATGATCGGTTTGCCTGTTTGTGCGACGCGCCGTACAAAAGGTAAGTCAATAATCTCGGGTGAAGCGATTTTGTATGCCGGCATATCCAAAGACTCCAAGAACTCTATGGATGAGCGATCAAATGGAGATGAAAAGAGTGTGATCCCTATTTTTTTTGCTTCTTGCTGCAAGATGGGTGTCCACTCCCAAGGCATCGATGCATCGAGATAAAGATCATACAGGTATTGCCCCTCCCATGCTCCTTTTGCTTCAAATGCTTCAGTTTTGCAATCAAGTGTGAGTGTATCTGCAGTGTATGTTTGGATTTTGAGTGCATCTGCACCGGCTTGTTTTGCGGCATGTACTATCTTGATGGCATTTTCAAGATTGTTACCGTGGTTTGCAGACATCTCAGCGATGATGTAAGGTTTCTCACCCTCGCCGATATAGCGACCTTCAATGGCGAACCGTTTGTTAAACATGATCACTTCCTTTTTGTTGTTGCACTACGGTGTATAGCACCTCTGCCATCTTCCAATCTTCCGGTGTGTCAATATCTTGAACTAAATATCTTGGTAAAACTACAGCAATGCTGCTTTTTCCAAAAGGGATGTCGGTTGGTTGATTATGAAGGTTTTGCCAATAAAACTGCCCGGCATCTTGGTAGGCCTCTTCGAGATCTTGACTCCGTTTGTGAAAGTTTTCCGGCCAAAACATCTCACACCTTCCATCTTTGGTGATTTTAAAAGTTCTTTGGATCGGAAATGGCATCGATGTGACACTAAACGCCAGATGAGCATCAGGGTTTGCTTGAAGTTTTAAAAGCCCCTCTTTGAGGTATTTTTCTTGAAGCAAGGGAGCTGTTGCATAGATGGTGCAAAGGTAGTCATACTGCTCCCCTTGCTTTTGTAAAAACTCTAAAGCGTGAGTAACGGCATCGCCACTTGATGTGTGATCATCACTTAGCTCTTGCGGACGCATAAATGGCACCTTCGCTCCATACTCCATAGCAACTTTTGCAATCGTTGCATCATCGGTGCTGACAACTATTTTTTCAAAGAGCCTCGATCTTTTTGCTACCTCAATAGAGTAGGCGATCAGTGGTTTGCCAAGAAATGCTTTAATGTTTTTTTTGGGAATACGTTTTGAGCCGCCACGTGCCGGGATGATACATATCGCTTTTGTTTTCATTAAAAACTGCACCCTCTGTAGTTGTATTGTTGCAGCACCTCCAAAACAGTGTCTGCTACATATTTGGCATCTTCCATATTCATTGTTTGATTACACGGAATAGAGATCTCGCTTTTGTAAAAGTCATTGGCAACTGGTAGAGATACTTCGCCAAAATGCTCCTTATAGTAGGAGTTTTGATATATCGGTTTGTAGTGTACCTGTACTCCAAGTCCTCTTTGTTGGAGTGTATGAAAGATCTCCTCTTTTGGGCAGTGCAATTCGGGGTTGAGAATAATAGGGTAGAGATGCCTTGAAGTGATCTGGTTGGGCTCTATTTTTTGGGTTAAAAATAGTTTGGCGTCGCTAAATCGCTGATCATAATACTCTGCAATCTCATTACGTCTAGCAATAAACCTGTCAAGCTTTTTGAGTTGTGATATCCCTAGTGCTGCAGCAACTTCCGTCATGCGCAGATTGTAACCCATACGAAGCATATCGGAGTTCCAAAACTGTTTTTTGACTATGCCGTGTGATCGAAACAGCTTGAGCTTTTGTGCAATACCTGCATCGTTTGTAACAACTATACCCCCTTCACTTGTGGTGATAGGTTTGATGGCATGAAAACTAAAAACAGTTGCATCGGCAAAAGCGCCGATCTTTTCTTCTTCTATGCTAGAACCAAGAGCGTGTGAGCTGTCTTGAATAACTAAGAGGTTGTGTTTTTTTGCAATAGCTTTGATAGCTTCAATAGCTACAGGTTTACCGGCAAAATCAACAGGCACGATCGCTTTTGTCTTTGGTGTAATGAGTGCTTCTATCTTGTTTGCATCGATATTGCCATCAAGCTTCACATCACACCAGATCGGTTTTGCTCCTAGAGTTACAAACATGTTTGAGGTGGCAACAAAGCTGATGGGTGTGGTGATGATCTCATCATCTTGAGCTATCTCGTAAGCAGAGTATAGAGCAAACAGTGCAGAGGTTGCAGAGTTAAAAGCTACGGCATACTTGGTATTAACATAGCTAGCTAGTTGATTTTCAAACTCCTCTACTTTTGGCCCTTGTGCTAGAAGATTGCCTCTTAAGACCTCAGTGACAGCTTCTATGTCATCCTCTTCAATGAGTTGTGTCGAGTAGCTTAACATCTAGTGCTCTTCTTGTTCTGTGAGTGCAATTTTTTGTAGTAGCTGTTCATGGGTTAACCAGATGGTGTTGTTTTGGGAGTTGTATTCAAAGCCGATCTCTACTGCAGTACCCTTCTCAGCAAGGTTGTTCGTTGTGTAGTCAAATGGTGCTGAAAATGTGATACTTGGGGTGATCACAAAATGATCCTCAAACTCTAAAGTAAGGTGAGAATCATCTTTAGGACACATCACCTCATGGAGTTTTTCACCGGGTCGTATCCCTATGATCTCTTGCTTGAGATCGGGTGCAAGTGCCTTTGCCATTTCCGTCATTTTCATTGAAGGGATTTTTGGGACAAATATCTCTCCCCCTTGCATCCGTTGCAGATTTTTTAAAACAAAATCAACTCCCTCTTGCAAAGTGATCCAAAAGCGTGTCATATTTGGATCGGTAATAGGTAGGGAGGTAGCTCCTTGTGCGATCATTTTTTTAAAAAAAGGGATAACTGAACCACGTGACCCAAGAACATTACCGTAGCGAACGACACTAAATTTGATGTCGTGAGCACCGGTGAGATTATTGGCAGCTATAAAGAGTTTGTCAGAAGCAAGTTTAGACGCTCCATAAAGGTTTGCCGGAGAGGCCGCTTTATCGGTGGATAATGCTATAATGCGAGTAACATTATTTTGCATACACGCATCGATAACGTTTTGGGCACCCATGATATTTGTTTTGATGCACTCCATAGGGTTGTACTCTGCGATTGGAACATGTTTGAGTGCAGCTGCATGGATCACTATATCAACATCCTGCATCGCTTTTTGTAGTCTTGGAAGATCTCGAACATCACCGATAAAATAACGCATACAGGTGTCATTGAATTTTTGTGCCATCTCAAACTGTTTAAGCTCATCTCGTGAGTAAACGATCAGTTTTTTTGGTGTATAGCGCTTTAAAACAGTTTTGACAAACTGCTTGCCAAAACTTCCTGTACCACCTGTTATGAGTATACTTTTTCCGTTGAGCATAATGCTTCCTAGTGTAAAAATTTAGTTGCCTTTGGCATAATTATAGCAATTTTAATTCCTGCTACAAAAAAAATAAAAAGAACCGATATAGTTATGCTGATATAAATGGGAGAAAGGATACGTGATGGCAGCTATATCTTCTTTAGGTACGGGATCGGGTGTTTTGACCCAGGATGTTCTTGATCAACTAAGAAAAGCTGATGAGGCAAGTAGAATCACCCCGATAGATCTTGAACTGGCGTTAGAAAAAGACAAGCAAAGCAGTATGAGTGATCTAAATACAACAATGAAAAATCTTTATGATGCGATGAATGAGCTTGCATCAAACACGCTTTTTGATGAACGATCTGCTAGTGTAAATGGCACTTCTGTTGAGGTGAGTGCTGATGCAAACAGTGATCTTCAAGATTTTACGCTCAATGTTATCAATCTTGCAACAAAACAGATAGAGCAGTCCGGAAGCTTCGGTGCAAAAACAGATACGATTGCCAGTGCTGCAGGAAATCTAAATCTCAATATTGACGGGCAGAATTTTACGATCAATTATGATGCGACAACAACTTTGGATGACTTGAAAAATCAGATCAATAGTATTGCGGGAAGCAAAGTAGATGCAACGATCGTGCAGGTGGCAACGGGAGATTATAGACTCTTTTTAAGCTCAGTAGATACCGGAACTAATCAAGATATCACCCTGACAGATAACAGCGGTAATCTAAGTGGCACACAACTTACCTCCGGATCAAGTGTGGTGCAAGCTGCTGTTGATGCGAACTTTGAGTTTAACGGTCTTGCAATGACGCGAACAAGTAATCATATTACCGATTTGATTACAGGTTATAATATTACCCTTAAAGAGGTTGGATCATCTGATGTGAGTGTAACACAAAATCGTGATGCAATTATGAGCAAAATCGATAGCTTCGTAGAGAAATACAATAGTGCCATCGATAAGCTCTCAGCATTGACGAAAAACTCTAGCAATAAGGATGATCGTGGGATTTTTGCTGCTGAGAGTACGGTGCGAAACTTGCGTTCTGATTTGCAAGATATGATTGGTACTGTAGGGGGAGGAGTTGCTTCGCTGTATGACTACGGGTTCGATGTTGATAAAGCTGGAAGAATGAGCGTAGATAAAAATGTGATTAATCAAAAAATGGATGAGAATATCACCAATTTTGAAGCCTTTTTCTCCGGAGGAGATTATACTGATCCAATGACAGGGACTGTAACAACACTCACAGGTGCTTTTGATGAATTGACAGCGCAACTAGGCGAGTATACAAAAACAAATGCATACCTTTCACAGTTGGATGATACGATAGCAAATAGAATTACTGCTTTAGAGGATAGAAGAGCATCTGCTGTGGAGCAACTAGACAGTAAATATGGGATACTCAAAAAGAAATTTATAGCTTACGATCTTATGATAAATAGGCTCAATAATGCTTCAAATACGTTTATTCAGATGATCAATGCACAATATGCTACCTCTAAAAACTAAAGTTTGTGCTTAAAGTGTCGATCTTCAAGGGAAGAAGATGAAAGAAAATGAAACAGAAAAAGGATTTGATATGTACGCAGGGACAGCTTATAATACTTATGCACAAAATAATGTTGCGGTAGAATCACCGACGAAACTTATAGAGATGCTCTATGAGGGTGTGCTTCGTTTTAATTCGTTAGCAAAAAAAGCGATGGATGAAGGCAATATTGAAAAGAGGGTGTATTGGACAAATCGCTCAGTTGCTATCGTAACAGAGTTGATCGCTATACTCGATTATTCGCAAGGTGATGTTGCTTACTATTTAGAAGGTTTGTATAACTATCAAATCGAGTTATTAACAGATGCAGGTTTGTATAACGATGCATCAAGACTCAATGAGTGCAATAATGTTTTTAAAGAGCTTTTAGAGGCGTGGAGAGAAACTACAAATGTGGCTTGATAAGCTCAAAATAGCTGTTGTCCAAAAGGATGTTGAACTTTTGGGCATCTTGCTTGATGATATTCCGCAATTATCCTCAAAAGAGGAGCTTGACTCTGCTATTGTTTTGTTAGATCAGGCAAAAGAGATTGTGCAAACTCTTCAAAATGAAACAGCAGCTTCTATGTTACAAATCAAAAAAAATATTGAATTTTTACAATCAACCTCACAAGATCAAACAGGTAAGTTTGATATCACTTCCTAGATTTTTTCTTAATTCCAAAGTTTAAACCCCTTATAGTGTAGTTACTCACCACCGCACCTTTTCTCATGCTCAAGATATGTTTGATCGCTTCGACAATGTCGCTTACAAATAGTTTGGTATTTTCATTGTCATCAACATCAAAACTCAGATCTTCAAAAAAATCTGTTTGTGTCATATCGGGATTGATGTTGGTGACACTCAGATCGCTTTTGCGTGTTTCCTCAAACAAGACATCTCCAAACGCTTTAAGACCAGCCTTTGTCGCGCTATAGACAGCAGAAAAACGGCTGGATCGCAGCGCTTCGATGCTGGTGATGTTGATGAGGTAGCCGCCGTTTTGTTTGAGGCTTTTGAGTGTGGCGTTGGTGAGGATCATGGGGGCGGTAAGATTGACAAAGCTCATCTGTGCGATGGTTGTTACATGTAACGCTTCGTGGGGGGCAAACGCTCCAAAACCCGCACAGTTGATATGGATAAAGATCTCTCTTTGTTGAAGCTCCTTGGCAATCCTGATGGTTTGATCCTCATCGCTAAGATCACACTGCAGTGTCTCAAAATGTTCATACTTTTCAAGTGTTTCATTGGTGCGACGACTGATGCCGATCACATGATACCCAATCTCAAGAAGTGTTTTTGCTACCGCTTCCCCAATGCCACTACTTGCTCCTGTAACTATTGCGTTTTTCATCCAATTCCTCTATACTTAGCTTTATGAAAAAGAGTTTTATAACCGACCTTGACCATACTTTTTTAAGAACTGATCTTTGTGTTAGTGATTATACTAAAAAAATCTGGAACTCTTACGAAAATAGCTCGATCCTCTCGATCGCCACGGCAAGAACCTTTAAAAAAACGATGCAGTTTATGCAAGGGGTGGCAATCAATGCCCCGATGATCTTGCTTGATGGTGCACTGATAGCTACAAAAGGGAAAAAGATTATCGATACAAAGTTTCTAACAAAAGAGGCAGGAGATACCATCATAGAGCTTGGTGCAAAACTTGAGATTTTCCCTTTTATCCTCTCGCTCGCTGATCAAAACCTCTCTGAGGCGTTTTTCTACTCCCACACACTCAATAACTACCAAAGTGAGATCTTAAAACGCTATGCTAATGATGCTCATACGCAGGGTTTTAGAGAACTTCGTGCACCTGAGGATATTTTTAAAATTGTCTATATGGCAGATGAGGTGATCTTGGAGGAGCTAAAAGGTAAGATCGAAGCGGTTTTTGGCAACTCATTGAAGTATATCTTGGCACCTGAAGCGTATATGGGGTGCCACTTCTTAACCATCTTGCACAAAGATGCCGATAAAGCACATGGGATACAAAGCGTAAGCAAGGCAGCAGGGATCGATCTGCAAAAGTTGACGGTGTTTGGGGATAATCTTAACGATCTTGGGATGTTTGCCTTAGCTGGGCGATCGATCGCCGTTGCCAATGCTCATAAAGCGGTAAAAAAAGCAGCAGACATCGTGCTTGATCACTCCAACGATGAGGATGGAGTGGCGAGATATCTTGAAGGTTTAAAAAATGGTTATAAATTATCGAGTAAAATTATATTGACATAGGTTCCAGCTTCAAGAAACTTGTCATCTCCTCCAGCTACCATCAAAGCACTTTCATGCAGCATATTGGTAAGTATTGCAGAACTGCCCACTTTTTTGTCTTGAAAATTAACCAGATACTCCCCATCTTCAACGACAACATTACATGGTGTGAACTCTGTAAAAGGGCTCCGTTTTTTGAAATCCTCTTGCAGTTTTGCCGCAACTGTTTTGTATGCTTGTTTTTTTCCTAGCATCTTTGCGATGATCGGCAGGGCATAGAGGATCGCTGTTACAGTTGAGGAGAATGGAAATCCAGGGAGCGCAAGAACAAACTTCTCTTCGCGCTGTGCGACTAAGATGTGACGACCCGGTTTGATCCTCACCCCTTTAAAAACAACACTTGCACCAAGACGAGGGACGATATCTTTGACAAAATCATAATCTCCAACACTCACTCCACCGGTACTTACAACGATATCTGCTGCGTTAATTGCGGCTTCAAAGGTTGCCATAAGAGCTTCTTTATCATCAGGGGCTGTTCCCATCTGGATCACCTCTGCACCGGCTTGTTTGAAGAGTGCTTCTAAGGTGTAGTTGTTTGAGCTGCGTATTTGTGCAGGGTTGTCGGTATGTGCTCCAAGATCAACAATCTCACTCCCTGTGGCTATAACTGCTACGCGGGGTTTAAGGGCAACTTTGACCATCACTTGATTCAGACCCGCCAAAACCCCAATCTCGGCAAAACCGATCTTGGTTCCTTTTGTAATCAAAATATCTCCGGCTTTGTAGCTCTCACCTACAGGGCGCACAGCATTACCAAATCCAACCTCTTCTTTAATGGCTATTTTGCCATCTTTGAAGGTGACATTTTCGATCTGAATCAGCGTATCACTTCCAGCTGGCATCTTTGAGCCTGTAAAAGTTTTAATACACTCACCCTCTTGGATTTCACGTTGTTCATCACTTCCGGCAGGGTTGTCACCAAGAACAAGCAACTCCCCTTTTGCCAGATCGGCATGTTTGATCGCATACCCATCCATTGAAGCTGTTGGAAATTGGGGATCGTTGTAGTGTGCTACAATATCCTCTGCTAAAATGCGCCCTAAAGCATCTGCTAAAGGAATCTTTTCAAATCTAGAACTACCAACTTTTAGCAGATCAAGCATATTTTGACTCGTTTCAAAAGAGATAAAATCACCACCTGTTATGCTCATTGTTCTCTCCCTAAGATTCCGCTACCCTTAATGGCAGTTGAGCGCTCTTTTGCATATACCCGTTTATTATCGATGAGATCATATTTCCAAATTGGCGCATTCGCTTTAAAATCCTCAACAAACTCATCGATAAGCTCTAGTGCCACACGCCTTTTTGGTGAGAAAACGGCAGCGATGTAAGAGGACTCATGAAGCATCACATCACCGCGAGAGTGTGCCATTTTGATAATAGCACCTTTTTTGGCTGCTTTTTGCTCCCAAGCTTTGTACCAAGAGATTAAAATAGGCTCGTAGATATCAAAACTAAGCCCATCGATCCCATCTTCATCACGCACAGTACCCACAAAAGGGATAAACGCCCCATAATTGCCTTGTGACTGCTGTTCATACCATTTTTTTAAAATAGCACTTACATTGAGTGCCCCGTCATATAACTCTAGCAAATCACCCTCCACAAACCGGTGGAAGCAGTGAGATCTTGTCTCCATCTTGAAGTGCTACATCAAGTGAAGAAACAAGTGCATCATTAACCGCTACAGCAGAGTTGCCAAGCCACTCAGTAAGCTCTTTGTCTTGCTTTAAAATCTCTGCAAGTTGATTGAGGTTGCTAATCTCAAGCTCCAGAGGTTCTTCTTGGATTGGTCCTAAAAATTCGACACGTACCATAATAGTTGCCTTTTGTTAAGTGAGGTTTTAGGCAGAATTATACCGAAGATAAGTTAAGTGGTGTATAATTTCAAACATCAATAGGAGTCAGTTTGGTTTTTGGCAAGATAGAATACCTTAACCTTTTACCATTTCACATCTTCATAAAACGCTTTGCCCCGTCGCATGCAAAAGCGATCATGGAGCACAAAAAAGGTGTGCCCGCAAAGATCAACAAGGCATTTGTCTCCAGACGTGTTGATGCCGCATTTATCTCCAGCATTGCCGCACAAAAATACTCTCATCTCTCACTTGGCATCATCGCAAAACAAGAGGTGCAAAGTGTGATCGTGATCCCCTCAAACACTCAAGAGCTCGATAGCGAATCGGCAACATCCAATGTGCTGTTACATGTAATGGGATTAGAGGGAAAAGTGCTCATTGGCGATAAAGCACTGCGTTATGCACTGAAAAATGACAACTATATTGATATGGCAAAACTTTGGTATGAGCGCTACAGGCTCCCTTTTGTTTTTGCACTGCTGTGTTTTCACAAAGATAAAAAACTTTACCAAAAAATTGAGAAAAACTTTTTAAAAAAAGAGATCAAAATCCCCCAATATATGCTCAAAAAATCCGCAAAAAGGGTAGGAGTGAGTCCAAAAGAGGCAAAAGAGTACCTCAAATTAATCTCTTACAATCTCGATGCTAAAGCCCAAAGAGGGCTTTTAAAGTTTTACAAAGAGGCAAAAAAAGTTATTTAAATTTTTTTGCCAACTCTTTTTTATACTCCTTGATATCAAAATCTTGCATCGAAGATGAGCCACTCTCAACTGCCGCCTCGGCAACGGCTGCGGATACCTCTACAACAAGTCTTTTATCAAACGGTGAAGGGATGATGTACTCTTTTCCATACTCCAACTTTCTTGCGTGCACCTCATGCAAATACTCTGGGATCTTTTGTTTTGCAAGTGCAGCGAGTGCACATGAAGCCGCTATTTTCATCTCTATGTTGATCTTTTTGGCTTGTACATCCATCGCACCACGAAAGATGTAGGGAAACCCAAGAACATTGTTAACTTGATTTGGAAAATCACTCCTTCCTGTTGCTACAATCGCATCAGGTCTTGCTTTTTTGGTCTCATCTGGCATAATTTCGGGTGTTGGATTGGCAAGTGTGAAGATGATGGGATTTTCCGCCATCAGTTTGATATCTTCAAGGCTGAATGTTCCTGGTCGAGAGAGCCCCACAACCACATCTGCATTTTTAAAGATTTTCTCACGCTCGATGTAGGTATCGCAACTAAATTCATGCTTGTAAACATTAAGATCATCTCTTCCTTTGTGCACCAAACCTTTTGAATCAAGCATCAAGATATTTTTAACTCCGATGTGTCTGTAGAGCCTTGCACACGATATCGCGGCAGCTCCGGCACCAACGACTACGATTTGAAGATCTTCGATGTTTTTTCCGGAGAGTTCACACGCATTGATGATTGCAGCTGTTGAGATCACCGCTGTTCCATGTTGATCATCGTGCATCACAGGGATGTCAAGTTTCTCGATCAAGCGTTTTTCGATCTCAAAACACTCCGGTGCTTTGATATCTTCAAGATTGATACCCCCAAAAGTTGGAGCGATGGCAGCAACAACAGAGCAGAATCTGTCAACACTTTCAGTATCAACTTCAATATCAAACGAATCAAGCCCGCTAAAGCTCTTAAAAAGCACCCCTTTTCCTTCCATTACAGGTTTTGATGCCAGTGCGCCGATATTGCCAAGTCCAAGCACAGCCGTACCGTTAGAGATTACTGCCACAAGGTTTCTTTTTGCCGTATATTTGTAAGCGTTTTGTGGATCTTTTTCGATCTCCAAACAAGGCACAGCAACACCTGGAGTGTATGCCATAGAGAGGTCGCGTTGGGTAGCGACCGGTTTGGTTACTTCGACAGAGATTTTACCGGGTTGTGGGAGTTCGTGATACTCTAGCGCTTCTTTGCCTGTTACTTTTTTTGCCATTCATTTCCCTGTATATATTTTAAAGTTTTAAAGTTTGAATTTTTTGAGTTGTTCTTGTAATTGTTTGGAATCCTCAAGTGATCTTGTGACAGAATCCTTAACATCCTCTCGTATCGATCCGTTTTGTTCAATGATGGTTACAATCTCTTGCATTGTTTCAGAGAGTTGTTGTGCAGATTTTGCAATCTGTTGTGTTTGTTTGGTGGCGTCTGTTGAAAGCTCTTTGGTTGTTGCAAGCTTCTCTTTGGTCTCGTATGAACTGTCAATAAGATGTTTGGCAGATTCTGAGATATCGGAGATATGTTGTGTTGTATGTTCGCTTTCTTCTGAAATTTCTGTCACATTTTGAGTGATGAGGTTAATATTTGCTCCGATCTCGCTGAGGCTTTTTTGTGTTCTTTCAGCAAGTTTTCTTACTTCATCAGCAACAACGGCAAATCCGCGCCCATGCTCTCCGGCACGTGCAGCTTCGATCGCTGCATTGAGTGCCAAAAGATTTGTTTGCTCGGCAATATCAGAGATAATAGCAAGGACATCTTTGACATTTTTTGCCTGTTCAGTGAGTGATACCACTTTTTGTGCAAGCTCAAACTGTTGTTGTGAACCATCTTCAATCGATGCTACAACACTGTCAAGCTGCTGAATAAAATCATCGAGAACACCGGAGGTGGTGTCAAGATCGTCAGTTACCGAAGTTGAAGCATCGGCAATACTTTGGATGCCGGTACTCATTTGTGTTATAAGTCCGTTGGCATCCATCACTTTTGTATCTTCTTGCACACTGTTATCAGCTAGAGATGCAACCGCTTGATCGAGTTTATTGCCTTCTTGTAGAGTTGAACTTGCTACGTTTTGTGCTTTTTCGATACTCTCTTTGAGAACATGGATCATGGTTTGCAGTTTTTTGGAGATTTGAGCAATCTCATCGTTGCCATCAACAAGAATATCACACCCCAAGTTGAGTTCTCCTGTGACACACTCGATCTTCTTAAGAGATTGTGTCACGCTACTGTTGATTCCCCGTGCAATGATGAGCATCGCTAATGAGACTATACCCGCAAACAACAAGTAGCCAACCAAAGTTGTAATGTGTGAACGCAGGAGCATATCTGCTCTGTGTTGCAGAAGTTGTGTATTGTTTTGAGCAAGTTGGTCGTCAACCTCTTTTAAAAGATTGATTTTTTGTGTAATGGTTTTGAACCAATATTCGCTGCTAATATTAAAACCGCCGTTTTTTGCTTGGTTGATGGCAACATTTCGCATCTCTTCAACATCACGAACAACTTTATTTTCCATTTTTTGCTTATAAAGTTGTACCATCGACGCATCGGCGATGCTTAAAAAACTATCCATATAGCTCTTTTGTTCTGCTATAAGTGTGATGAGCT
Organism: Campylobacterota bacterium; assembly: GCA_013607635.1. Lineage (GTDB taxonomy): Bacteria > Campylobacterota > Campylobacteria > Campylobacterales > Sulfurimonadaceae > Sulfurimonas. Next base: position 9,103 of record VCAY01000016.1, on the reverse strand, counting down.
TGATAAACATCCCCGGTGCGAACTTGTCTGCAGCAAAGGTTCCACTTAAAACAGCCCGCTCAATCCCTGCGCGCTCTTTTGATTTGAGAAAATTACTGTAGGCACTCAGCGCCTTTACAAGTTCCGGATCGTTAGAGAGTTTAGCTGTGAGTGCGATAATATGGAGGATTTTTGCATTCATACTGGTATAGTAAGCCAC
>VCAY01000016.1:0-8806 GCA_013607635.1 Campylobacterota bacterium | reverse complement strand
GTTCCGGATCGTTAGAGAGTTTAGCTGTGAGTGCGATAATATGGAGGATTTTTGCATTCATACTGGTATAGTAAGCCACTTCATCTTTAAGAGAGATCTGAAGGGCTGAGACCTGTTTTCTAACGGCAGCGAGTTTATCGATATCCTTCGAGAGTACACCTACGGCCAAGGCAAGATCATTGGGTAGTGTATCTATATCTATTGTGTCAAGAAAATCAAAATAGTATTTTTTCTTTTCATCTGTCAGTGCTCTTTGTTGTGGAAGAATAGTAGTGAATTTTACCCCTTGAGAACCGATAAAACCAGCACTTGCACCCCTTTCTTTTTGTGTTTCATGGATCAAAAGGCTGAGTCTGACTGAGAGTTCATTAAGTGTTTCAAGTTGTTCTATTTTCTGCTTCTCTTCAAACCCCTTCATAAGTGTTGTGCTAATGATGATAAGTGCGAAAGCAGCGACTAAAGTATTGATCAGTTGCAGTTTTCTTCGGATAGTCATTGGGGCTTCCTTCTGTGTATTTTGTTACTTTTGCGAAGATTATAACAAAAAACTACCTTAGAGTTGTTTTATTGTTGAAAAAGAGATTCTAGCCACTCTTTCATCCTCTTTTCATATCCTACATCTTTTAAGTTGACAAATATTTGAGGTTCGCTCAAATACTGCTGCTTCACATAGCCGCCAAAATCGTGAGGGTAGAGATAACCTTCGTTGTTATGGGTGATGTTTTTTGGGATCTCTAAAATATTACCGCTTTGCACACTTTGAAGCGCCTCGTTGATTGCTGTGTAGGCCGCGTTAGATTTGGGTGAGCCACACAGATAGATCACCGCTTGTGCTAAAATGATGCGCGCTTCGGGGTAGCCTATTAGTTTAACTGCGCTAAGTGCCGAGGTGGTGAGTGTAAGTGCTTGAGGGTTGGCGTTGCCTACATCTTCACTTGCCAAGATCACCAAACGCCTTGCGATAAATTCTGCACTCTCCCCACCATCAATGAGTCGCGCAAGGTAGTAGATCGCTGCATCGGCATCACTGCCGCGGATAGACTTGATAAGAGCAGAGGCAAGATCGTAATGCACCCCAGCTTCACTGCTGCCTGCCTGCAGGGCATTTGGGCGCAGTGACTTGAGCAGCTTTAGCGTTACATGCAGCGATATATTGGTTGCAAACTCCAAGAGTTTAAGCATCGCTCTTGCATCGCCGCCACTACTGTTTATGAGATACTCTCTTGCTCCATCTTCAAAGCTGATACCCCCTTTTTGTACAGCGCGATCAAGCAAGATCTCAAGTGCATCGCTGCTGATAGGTTTGATCTCAAAAAGCATTGATCGCGATCGAATGGCGGAGGTGAGGGTGTAAAAAGGGTTTTCGGTTGAAACACCGATGATGAGCGCTTCGTTATTCTCCATCACCGGCAAAAGCACCTCTTGTTGGTTTTTAGAGAGTCGATGCACCTCGTCGATGAAAATGAGCGGTTTTTGCAAAGCATTTTTGTACTGCGCAAAGATTTTACGAAGCTCATCAACTTTGAGTGAAGTGGCATTAAGCTCATAAAAAGGCAGATCCATCGTATTTGCAATGATGCGAGCCAAGGTTGTTTTGCCACACCCTGCATGGCCATAAAAAAAACTGTGTCCAAGATTGCCACCCTCACATAAAATGCGTAAAGGGGCATCTTTAGCGCTGAGGTGCTCTTGCCCCACCATCTCATCGAAAGTTTTAGGGCGTAGCAGATAGGTAAAATCCAACGCTTTACCCTTTTTTCTTTTCTTCTTTGATAAATTTATGCAAAGCGTTGTACTCGTTTCTGGTTAAAAACCTTGTTTTGCCCGTTGGGAGGTTGTTAAGTTCGATCTCCGCAAAACTAAGACGCTTGAGATCAACCACTTCCGCGCCAAAATGGGCAAAAAAGCGGCGCAACTCACGGTTTTTACCCTCAGCGATCGCCACTTTAAGCACCGAGTAGTTTGGTTGGTTTTTTTGGATCTTGTAGCCTAAAAATGGTTTAAACTCCATCGATTTGATCTTAGAGTGGCTGTGTGCACCCGCAGTTGCATCTTCTAACACCATCCCCTCTAGCATCGCTTCTTCTATATCAGGTGTGATGGTACCTTTGATCTTGATTTTGTAGATCCGCTCAAGGTCAGAGTTCATCAGCGCTGTAGCAACATGGGAGGCATCGGTTAAAAGAAGCAACCCTTCACTTGCAAAGTCAAGGCGTCCCACAGGGATGTAATGGCGGTACTCTTTTGAAAGCGAATCGTAGATTGTTTTGCGCCCTTTTGGGTCTGATTTGGTAACAAGCTCCCCTTTTGGTTTGTTGTACACGATCACGGTGTATTTGCTTTTTGGGTTTACCTGCTTACCGCTGATATAGACTTGATCGACCCCCTCTTTAACTTGTGTGGCGGGGTTGGTTTCAATCTCACCGTTGATGCGCACATACCCATCTTGGATCGCTCGATCTGCCTTGCGTCTGGAGTAGGTGGAGTAGTGTGCTATATATTTGTTGAGTCTCACGAAATTCCCTTCTCTATGAGGGTGTGGATATGGAGCACCCCTTTGATTTTTTTATTTTTGTCGGTGATTACAAGCAACTGTATCTTGTTGTTCTCAATCAGCACCAGTGCATCACTTGCAAGCATCTGCTCATCATCGATACTCATCGGATCTTTAGTGGCGTATCGCATCACATCATCTTCAAGACTGAAACCATCACTCAGTAGCGCACGTCTGACATCCCCGTCACTAAGCAGTGCAACGATTTTTCCCTCTTTATCGGCGATAAGTGCTGTACCGATTCGACCTTCACTAATAGCAACGATCGCCTCTTGCATCTTGGCATCTTCGCTCAAAATTGGCAGGTTTTGTGTTTGCATCAGGTTTTTCACTTTGACAAATAGTTTTTTACCCAAAGCTCCACCTGGGTGAAACGAGGCAAAATCGCTTTGTTTAAAGTCTCTCGCCCTCATTAGACAAACCGCTAAAGCATCACCGAGTGCAAGGGTGAGGGTGGTGGAGCTTGTAGGGGCAGTGTTAAGTGGACACGCCTCTTTTTGCACCTCCACCTTGATCACAAGATCGCTGTAGTTACCGAGTGTTGAGGTGGGATTTTTTGTCATCCCGATAAGTGGTACATTAAAGCGTTTGATGTGAGGCAGTATGGAGCTGAGCTCCTCACTCTCGCCGCTGTAGCTGATCGCCAAGACAATATCCTCTTTGCCAATCATCCCAAGATCGCCGTGCAGTGCTTCGGTAGGGTGCAGAAAAAAGCTAGGAGTTCCCGTAGAGGCAAAAGTTGCCGCCATCTTTGCGCCAATAAGCCCGCTTTTGCCAACGCCTGTTACGATCAGTTTGCCCCGACACTCAAGTATAAGCTCTACAGCTTTGTCAAAAACATCATCAATACCATCGGCGGCATCAAGAAGTGTTTGTGCCTCAATGCGAAGTGTTTCTTGTGCAATAGTTTTATAATTCATAACGCAATTATATCTCTTTTTATCTTCATAAGATATAATAGGGCAAATGATTTGGAGGTTTTTTATGAGAGCTGTGATAGGAAAATATTTAGACAGTATCGATACACTCAAGCTTGAAGATAGAATGTTAAACTACAACACTTTGATCTTGGCAGAACAGGGAGCGGGAAAAACAAACCTTGCGTGTAAGATTAGAAACTTTGTGATCGATAAAGGGGTACCGACACTCTATCTTGACTTTGATGATTCGCATGAGGATGAGATAGAGTTGCGCTACAAAGATGAGCATTTTAATTACATTAGATTTGATGACACCGAGGAGTTTGACAAGGCGTTTGAAGCATTGTTGGCAGAGAAAAAACATATCTATATGGCGGTTAATCCGAAATTTTTCTCTAACAAAAGAGATGTGAAGTCAAAACTCTCAAAAACGATAGCAAGACAAAAACTTTTAGATAATTACTACTATTTTTTCCACGATATCCAAAACCTTAACGGTTTTTATACAAAATTTGAGGACTTTTTACTCTATATGCTCAGTTTTACCAACTTGCAAAAGTGCGGGTTTACCTTTTTGGCTCAACCGCACGAAACATTTGAAAACCCACATCTTAAACTGCTGTTTACTTTTTTGTATCTTGGAAAATGTTCCAATGCGAACTATTTCAACACATCAGAGCTGAAAAATCTTAAGAAAAACAGATTTTTTTATCAGTACAGAACAGCGTATCCAACACTCCTTTTTAATGAGATCAAAAGCTCGGTTGTTGCAATAGACGAGTATATTCCAGAGGAATAAGATGCAAAACATTTTTGATGAGGTTGGCTCACTCGATCGGCGCTGTTATGAGGAGTTTTCTCTAAGTGAAGATCTGCTTATGGAGCATGCAGCTGATGGGATGGCTGACCTTATCAAAACGAACCTTGTTGGATGCAGTAAGGTGTTGATCGTTTGTGGCAGTGGCAACAACGGTGCAGATGGACTCGCCCTTGCCAGACTTTTACACCAAGATTATGATGTCTCGGTTTTTTTGGCAAAAGAGCCAAAGAGCGAGATGGCAAAACTGCAATACCAAAGATGCCAAAAGATAGGTGTCAATTTTACTGCAGTGTTAGATGCAACAGCAGATATTATAGTTGATGCGGTATTGGGTACCGGTTTTAGCGGGGTGCTTGATGCCAAACTCACAGAGCTTTTTGAGCAACTCAATGTTATGAAGTGTGTTAAGATCGCGTGTGACATCCCAAGTGCCTACACTTTTAAGGCAGATTATGCCCTCACTATGGGTGCACTTAAATCTTCAATGTTTGAAGATAAACATAAAGATTTTTTAGGCGAGATTAAAGTGCTTGATCTTGGTCTCTCACGCAAGATTTATGAAAAAGACTCCAACATGAAGTTATTGGAGCTTGATGATCTGCAACTGCCAAATAGAGCAAAGCAAAACACCCATAAAGGGAGTTACGGGCATCTGGCTGTGGTAAGTGGTGAGAAAACGGGTGCGAGTATCTTATGTGCTAAAGCGGCATTTCGTTTTGGCACAGCACTTGTAACACTCCTTACCAATGAAAATATCGATGCACCTTTTGAGTTGATGCAGTCACACCAGCTTCCAAACACTACTACAGCGATAGCGCTTGGAATGGGGCTTGGAGTTGAGTTTAGCAAGAGTGAACTTGAGATATTTTTAGATAATGATCTGCCGCTTGTTTTGGATGCGGATATCTTTTATCATCCTTTGTTTAGCTTGCTTTTGCAAAGAAAAAAGATTGTGATCACCCCACATCCAAAAGAGTTTTGTCAAGTGTTGCGCGTGTGTGGTTTGGCAGATATTGATGTGGTGCAGTTGCAGCAAGAGAGGTTCAAGTATGCACAACTTTTTAATAAAACATATCCAAATATCACACTTTTGCTTAAGGGTGCAAATGTGATTATTGCCCAAGGTGCGAAGATTTTTGTCAATCCTCACGGGAGTAATGTTTTGGCAAAAGGTGGCAGTGGTGATGTGCTTGCAGGGCTTGTCGCTTCACTTTTAGCGCAGGGGTATGAGCCATTGAGTGGTGCGATCAACGCTTCGCTTGCCCATGTAAAGTTGGCAAAAAGTTACACGGGGGCTGATTTTTCACTTACACCGCTTGACTTAATAGAAGGGATTACAAAGTTATAAGTATTGTTTTGTTATAAATTTGACTAAAGACACTTATTTGGTTTTGTCACAGTGTAAACCGCTTATGAAAAAGTATTTTAAAGAGAACAAATCCTCCCTGGCTCACGAGCCTCTTGAAAATACTTTTTCAACGCTACTTGGCTGGTAATAAAAATTTTATTTAAACGCAGGAAAAGATATGGATACAAAATTAAAAATTGGAAAATATGAACTCGGCTCACGACTGATCGTTGGAAGTGGAAAATATGACTCTTTTGAGATGACAAAAGAGGCAACACTTGCTTCTGGAAGTGAGCTTATCACTGTTGCGGTTCGTCGCTTAAATATTACAGACCCGGACAAAGAGAACCTTCGTGATACTTTTGCAGGAACAAATGTCAAGTTTCTGCCAAACTCTGCGGGGTGTGTAACGGCTGAGGAGGCGATCACCACTTTTAGACTCACTCGCGAGGCTACGGGGATCGATCTCATTAAGCTTGAAGTTATTGGCGATACCCAAAAAACACTCTACCCAGATGTACTTGAGACCATTAAGGCGTGTGAAGTGCTTCATAAAGAGGGTTTTGTGATTATGGCGTACACTTCGGATGATCCGATCATGGCAAAACGGCTTGAGGATGCGGGTGCGGATGCTATCATGCCACTTGCTGCGCCTATTGGGAGTGGACTTGGTGTGCAAAACCCTTATAATATTGCATTTATTAAAGATGCAGTGAGTGTTCCTGTGATTGTTGATGCGGGGATAGGGTGTGCGAGTGATGCTGCGTATGCGATGGAGCTAGGAGCTGAGGGTGTGCTTACCAATACCGCTATTGCTCAAGCACAAGATCCGATCGCTATGGCTCAGGCGATGAAACATGCGGTAATTGCCGGGAGAATGAGCTATTTGGCAGGACGCATCCCTAAAAAACCTTATGCAACTGCATCATCTCCGGTTGATGGACTGATCCAGTTTTAGAGAGTCCTTTTGTTTGGACTCCTCTTCTCGTTTTTTATCCTCCTCAAAACTCCCGCTTGAGAAAAAGTATTCGTGCTTGCCCTTTACCGGGGGAGCAGTCTACATGTAAGAGTTTGCAAAACCCTTTATGATCGTGTTGGCATCTCCAGCCCATGGGCTATACCTCAAATCTGTCCCATCCCCTCTTGTTTGAGTATATCCATGCACGTTTCTTGAGGAGTCATTTAAAAAATCCCCATCAAGTTAAGCATCACAATAAACATCGCAACAGGTGTGATATAACGAAGTGAAAAATACCATGGTGCAAACGCCCAACCTAAAAACGGCTGCATCGTTGCCTCTACTTGTGATTTTGGCATAATAAAACCGACAAACACCGCCATGATAAGTCCACCAAGTGGCAACATGATCGCAGCAGTGATATAATCTACCCAGTCAAAGAAATTCTTACCACCCCATGTTAAGAACTCTTTGGCGCCATCTAGACCAGAGAGAATTGTGATGATTCCAACAAGCCAGAAAAATCCACCCATCATCACAGAAGCCTTTAGGCGACTCCATGAAAAACGATCGATAAAGTACTGCACCATTGGCTCAACGAGTGAAACCGCTGAAGTAAGACCCGCAAAAGCAAGCGCTACAAAAAACAGCACCGCAAAGATGTTGCCAAGTACACCCATCTCATAAAATGCCGCAGGCAGTGAGATAAAAACAAGACCAGGACCTTTGGCCGGTCCGCTACCGTATTGGTAAAGAAATGTAAAAAGCATCAGCCCCGCTACAATGGCGATGGCAGTATCTAAAAACACAACCCAAAAAGCGGCTTTGACGATGTTTGTTCCCTTCTCCATCGAAGCAGCATAGGTCATAATAGCCCCCATACCAAGACTGAGCGTGAAAAATGCATGCCCAACAGCCGTTACAAACGCTTCGGAGCTGAGTTTTGACCAATCGGGTGCAAACATAAACTCCAAAGAGCGTGAAAATGAATCAAGTGTCATCGCATAGATAAACATTACCGAGAGGATGATAATAAGAGCTGGCATCAAGATAAGGTTGATCTTCTCAATCCCCCCTTTGATTCCCTTATGCAAAACATATGTAACCACTAAAAAAGCGATGGTATGGTAAAAAAACTGCGTATAAAAACCGGTATGAAGCATCAAGTTAAAGGTCTCTTCCGCTTCTTTGACAGAGGAGGGCAAAGAGGTAAGTGATGTTACGATATAGTTGAAGATCCAGCCGATAACAACAGAGTAAAAAACCATAATAAGCAAACCTGCAATCCCTTGAAAACCACCAAACTTCCAGAGGCTTTTGTGCTTTGGTGCGAGTTCTTCAAAAGATGTTACGGTATCTTTACGCCCAAGATAACCAATAAGCATCTCTGCTAACATAATAGAAAACCCTATAAGTAAGACGGTGAGTAGATAGACAAGCACAAACGCACCCCCGCCATACTCACCCGTTATGTATGGAAACTTCCAAATATTCCCAAGCCCTACAGCACTTCCCGCAGCTGCCAAAATAAAACCTATGCGACTAAATCTTGTAATTTTCATCTATGTTCCTCTATGAAATTGTTGTATTATACAAAAAAAACAAAGATTTCTAAAATAATTTTATTAAAACTATTGACAATTTAAAAATTTATCACTATAATTTCAGCCTCATTAATCAGCAAGTAGCTTTTTAATGTGTAGGTCGGGGTGTAGCTCAGTATGGTTAGAGTACTTGGTTTGGGACCAAGGGGCCGAAGGTTCGAGTCCTTTCACCCCGACCACTTTGAAAATGAAATTTATGGTGGGATTAGCTCAGTTGGTTAGAGCACTAGTTTGTGGCACTGGGGGCCGCGAGTTCGAATCTCGTATCCCACCCCATGAATAATAACAACTATATAAACAAAACAAACAATCAAGCGAAGCTAGTTGTTGCCTGCGTCTGTGGCTCAACTGGATAGAGTATCGGACTTCGGATCCGACGGTTATAGGTTCGAATCCTATCAGGCGCACCACTAACATGCGTCCTTAGCTCAGCTGGATAGAGCAATGCCCTTCTAAGGCATCGGTCTGGGGTTCGAATCCCTAAGGGCGTACCACTTATTTTTGTTTATATTCCACGCGGACGTGGTGAAATTGGTAGACACGCCAGACTTAGGATCTGGTGCCGCAAGGTGTGAAGGTTCAAGTCCTTTCGTCCGCACCAT
>VCAY01000015.1 GCA_013607635.1 Campylobacterota bacterium | reverse complement strand
TATTTTAGCATTTTGAAATTAAAATCTGAAATTTACTGGTCCAGTTTTTGGGGTTCATTATAGATTTTCAGATGATCTGCTTTGTTTATAAAAAGTTTAATCCCTGTTATATATCTTTTGGATAAAATATCACCATTATTTAAAGTGGGTATTTTATAATGAAAATTTTTCTTGCACTCATAAGTGTTGTATTTTTTATAAGCGGCTGCTCAAAAGATATTGAGGAGTACAACAAACCAGCTGTGTACTGGTATGGTAAGATCATTGAGTCTATTGCAGATGGTGATCTTGACAAAGCAGACAACTACTATGCTTCACTTCAAGGGGAGCATATCGGTTCACCTCTTTTACCTGAGGCTACAGCTGTTCTTGCGGTAGCACACATGTATGATGAGGAGTATCTTTTAAGTGAGCATTTTTTGGATGAGTATGTCAAGCGTTATGCCAATGAAAACCAAAGGGAGTTTGCAGAGTTTTTAAAGATCAAAGCGAAGTATCTTTCCCTGCCAAATCCTAGGCGTGATCAGGTGCTTATCGATGAAGCGATTAAAGAGGCTGTAGCATTTCAAAGAAACTATCCCCATTCAGACTATTATGCTTTGGTTGATTCGATGCTAACCAATCTTTATCTTGCTCAAGCATCACTTAACGAGACAATTGCATCACTTTATGAGCGGATAGATAAGCCAAAATCTGCCGCTTATTACAGGGGTATTAAGCCTGAGCCTTGGATCAACTGGGATGAGATAGAGCGCGCAAACTCCCCTTGGTACCGCAAGTGGTTTGAAGGTGATGGTAGTTCAAGTTGGTATGCGTTTATGATTCCAGATACCCAAAGTGTTGTTTCAAGAAATTCTGTAAAGGATGAAAACGATGAAATTAAGTAACTATGGAGAGTTTCCGGCAGATATTCCTGTTATAGCGGAGGATGATATATTTTTATACCCTTTTATGATCTCTCCGCTGTTTTTAAATGATGATGCCAATATCAAAGCGGCAACGAAAGCGATTGAGGAGAATGCGCTTGTGATTGTGTGCCCAACCAAAGAGTCACACGAGGGTGAACGTGATTATGATTCTTTATATGATGCCGGCGTGATTGGGACACTCATGAGAAAGGTTGCTTTGCCAGATGGCAGAGTAAAGGTGCTTTTTCAAGGTTTGGCACGTGCCAAGATGCTTTACAAAGTGGCGGATAACCCACTTATAGCCCATGCAGATGTGATACCATCCGTTGAGGTCAACTCACTCAAGATCGATGCTATCTTGGAGGTGGTGCGTGAGAAGGTACGAACACTCTCAAGTGTAAGCAACTATTTTCCACCTGATCTTCTAAGAACCATAGAGGAAAACCACGATCACAACCGCATTATCGATCTTATCTGCTCAACTGTGAAACTAAAAAAAGAGCAGGCTTATAAACTTTTTGTCGAGAGAGACACCGAAAAAAGGTTTTTGGATCTGATCGATTATCTTATCGATGAGATCGAGGCGAACAAGCTTCAAAAAGAGATCCGCTCAAAAGTGCATACGCACATAGAAAAAGTGAATAAGGAGTACTTTCTAAAAGAGCAGCTCAAACAGATCCAAAAAGAGCTTGGATCTGATACAGCCCGTGATGAGGAGATTGAGGAGTATCGCAACAAACTAGAAGCAAAAAAGTCAAAGATGGGTGAAGATGCTTACAAAGAGATAAGCAAGCAGCTAGAGCGCTTTGCAAGGATGCACCCTGACTCATCCGATGCGACAATGACACAAACGTACCTTGACTGGGTGCTTGATATCCCTTTTGGTGCGATGAGTAAAAAGTCACTCAAGATCGAAAATGTAGAGCAACAACTCGATAAAGATCATTTTTCACTAGAAAAACCAAAAGAGAGGATTGTAGAATATTTTGCAGTTAAAGAGCTTTTGGAGCTTCGAGGTGTAAAACAAAAAAAAGCTTCCGGAGCGATTTTATGTTTTAGTGGACCTCCGGGCGTTGGAAAAACCTCTTTGGCAAACTCAATCGCAACAGCTCTCAAACGCCCGCTTGTACGTATAGCTTTGGGTGGATTAGAGGATGTTAATGAGCTTCGTGGACACCGCCGCACTTATGTTGGCGCGATGCCTGGGCGTATTACACAAGGGATTATCGATGCTAAAAAGATGAACCCTGTTATTGTGCTTGATGAGATAGATAAAATCACAAGAAACGGCAGAGGTGATCCAACGGCAGCACTGTTAGAGATACTAGATCCTGAGCAAAACAGTGAGTTTAGGGATTACTATCTTAACTTCAACCTTGATCTTTCAAATGTGATCTTTATTGCTACGGCAAATGATGTGGGACGCATCCCGGCCCCACTGCGTGACAGAATGGAGTTTATCACACTAAGCTCTTATACGCCACAGGAGAAGTATGAGATCGCTAAGCGTTATCTTATCCCGCAGGAGCTTAAAAAGCACGGATTAAAAAAATCGGAACTAAGCATCACCAAACCTGCACTCAAAGAGCTTATTCACAGCTATACTCGTGAAGCGGGTGTACGTAACCTGCGTCGCCGTATAGCACAGATGAGTCGAAAAGCGGCACTGATGCTACTTAAAGACAGCTCTTTGGATAAAGTTTCCATTACAGTGAAAAACCTCAAGGAGTTTTTCGATAAAAGTGTGTTTGAGATTGAAAAGACAGATAAAAAACCGGTTGTTGGTGTGGTCAATGGTTTGGCATGGACAGCGGTTGGCGGCGATGTGCTCAAGATCGAGTCGATCCGCATCAAAGGTAAAGGGGGCTTGCAGCTCACAGGTAGCCTTGGTGATGTGATGAAAGAATCGGCGCGTATCGCTTTTAGTGTGGTAAAAACACTTATAGATACCAAAAAGCTCAAGATCGATCCAAAAAACATTCCTGTGACATTTAAAGAAAAAGAGGATGGTGTTAAAGTAGATGCGAGCGAAGTGTACAAGCGTTATGATCTGCATCTACATGTACCAGATGGAGCAACACCAAAAGATGGTCCGAGTGCCGGAATTGCTATGGCGAGTGTGATAGCTTCGATTTTGAGCAATGCAAAAGTTCGCTCAGATGTAGCGATGACAGGTGAAGTATCGTTAAATGGCGATGTTCTGCCAATCGGTGGACTTAAAGAGAAGCTTATTGCCGCACATAAAGCACAGATGACAAAGGTGCTTATCCCACACAAAAACTATGAGCGAGATCTCGATGATATCCCTGATGAAGTCAAAGAGTCTTTGGATATTGTGAGTGTAAAGAGGATAGAGGAGGTATTGCAACATGTTGTAATCTAAAACCTGCTTGTTGAGATCATTTAAAGATAATGATCTCGGCACGAACAAGTGGTTTTGTTGTGTATTCATCGAGACCGGCTTCTAAGAATCTCTTTTAGCAGTTTGTTTGACATTCCTCTAGTGCGGTCTGCTCTATATCGTTGTTATCAAATGATATTTCAAGTTCGTTTTGCGATGCAAAAGTGTCGTCAGTCAATTCTGGAAGATCGATTGGATCAGGTAGATCTTCTCCGCCGGCTAACTTTGCGATGATGGTGTAAAAAGCTGTTAAATTCTTTTTAATGGTCTCAAGGTTGGAAGTGGTATTGATAGTGGTGAGAACCTCTAAGGCATCTTTTATGTGAAGGTTGGTTGCGACACCTTTGAGTTTATGTGAAAGTATCTTGATATTTTCTATATCTTCTGCTTTTAAAGCACTATAAAGTTTCGGTTTGAAATCTTTTGCTTGTTCGATAAAATCTTGGATAAACCCTTTAATAAGATCAGGCGGCAAGCCAAGTTCGCTGGAGGCTACTTGAGGATTATAGGTGTATCCATTTTCAAGTATTTTAGTAAGATTCTCATTGAGTTTACCGTACGATTGTACTGTTGCAGTTTGTGGTTGTTGTATTTGTTCCTCTTGTGTTGGTTCTTTTTGGACAATCTCATCTTCGGTATCGAGAGCAATATCAAGATATATATCTTCATCAGGCACTGCCGCATAATCATCTTCTAGGATCGGCTGTACCGCTACACCTGTTGGAGTCTCTGGCAAGCTGTTTGATATCTCAGGCATATCTGGAGATATTATTGCACGTTCAGACGTTGAAAGTATATGTAGATTTACGAGGTTCACAACATAAGCCTCTTTTGTGGGTTCATCTGCAAGATAGGCAGTGTGAACTTGGATTTCAGCTTTAAAAAGATTACGATTGACACTAATGATCACTTTAGGCTGTTCGGTTGGATCTGCAACAGAGACAAAGTCGATCCAATGAATATGTTTAAAGTTGTGTATATATCCAGGTGTTTTTACAAAAAGGTCTGCAAAGTCACTGGCTTCAGCCTGAAGTTGTGCGAGGTTTTGCAACCCAAGTATCTTCAGCGTCTTGAGATCAGCTCCGATAAATTTTTTATTGTAGTTGTAAATTAACATCCTTACCCCTTACTTTTTTCTGCTTCTAACATTTTGCTGCTATGTAGCTTGTGATATTTTCATGATCGTCCTTGAAAAGAAGGATCTTTATATCTACCCAGTAATATAGCCCTTAAGTTTTTCACGATGCTGTTGCATGCTATAGAGAAGCCTTGTTTTGAGCAAAAAAACTTAGAATCAACACGAATATATCATATTGAAATAAAAATAAAACTTATTTTAGAGGTGCTCTTTGATTGTTTTTGCGTCTTTTTTATTTAAAATTTCTGAAAGCTCTTCTAATGAAGCTGTTTTTATATTTTCAAAAGTTCCAAGATGTTTGAGTAGTTTTTCTATTTTTGGCTTCGATATCCCGTGTAAACTTAAAAGCTTACTCTTTTGATCAAGTTTAAGTTTGGTTTTTTTATGAAAAGAGATCGCTTTGCGGTGTGCTTCATCGCGAAGTTTTTGTACCCATTGCAACCTTTTGTCGCTAGGGTTAAGCCTAAACATCTCATCTTTGGTGTAGATGATATCTTTGGCTTGCCCTTTGGCACGGTGCGCTTTGGCATCTATTTTCTCTTTGGAAATGGCGATGATGTCGATATGGTTGCCGTTGGATCTTGCTAGATCATACGCAAGTTTTAGAAGCGTTGCACCCCCGTCAAGCACCCAAAGATCGGGTGGTGGATTTTTTTCAAAACTCGCGATGCGTCTTGTAAGTGTCTCTTTCATCTGTGCATATTCATCTTTGGCATCAAGATGGTAAAGTCTGTAGTCGTTTTTTGAAAACTTCCCATCTTCATAAACAACCATCGCCCCAACGGTTGCCATCCCTGCTAAATGGGAGTTGTCAAATATTTCCACACGGTGGGGAGTTTTCTCTAAGCCAAAGAGCTCATAAACATCTTCCAAGATATCGGTGTTAGATGTAGCGCTTTTGTTTAAGAGCTCCTTGGCATTGCGTTTTGCAAGATCGACAAGATCTCTTTTTTTGCCTCTTTGGGGTGTCAAGATGCTCGCTTTTTTGCCAAAGATATGTGTGAGGTGATCCTCTACCAGTTTTTTATCTTCAAAATCTTCCCCAATTAAAATAGGCGCAACGATAGGGGGTTTTTGATCTTTGTAAAAATCGACTAACGCTTGTGTGTAGATCTCATTGGCATCATACCCCTGGAGAAGATGGATCGTATCATGCGTCGAGGAGATGATCTTGCCGCTTCGCATAAATGTTTTAATAAGGACTGCCTGTTTATCGTTGTGCTCCACTACAAAGATATCGTAGTTCTCTTTGCTTGCAAAGTCGATATCGCTTTGGATCTGGGATCGCTCTATCTTCTCGATCGAATCACGCAGTTTTGCTGCTTCTTCGAAACGGAGCTCCTCGGCGTAGTACTCCATCTTCTCTTGCAATTTTTGCACCAAAAGCTTTTTGTTTTTAATCAGCTTTGTTGCTAAGTCAATCTCCTTTTGGTAGCGCTCTTTGGAGACAGGAAGCTCGCAAGGGCCTAAACATCTGCCCATCTGATAGTACAAACAAAGCTTTTTAGAGCGCAGACACCCTTTTTTTTGTACCAGTTTAGTGATGTCATACACCGCATTTAAGATATTGCGCGCACCTACAGAATAGGGACCGTAGTAAGTAATGTTTTTGGCATCGATAATCTTTCGTGTGATCTCAAAACGGGGATACTCTTGCGAGTTGTCGATGTAGATGTAAGGGTAGGTTTTATCATCACGCAGCAAAATGTTGTACTTTGGATGGAGTTGCTTGATCAAAGAGTTCTCAAGGATCAAAGCATCGTGTTCGTTATTAACAACGATGTACTCTAGTGATGTTGTTTGTGTGAGCATCTTGACAATGCGCACCGAGAGGTTTTTGTTTGGTCGAAGTTCAGGGGTAAAATGCCAATAACTCTTGACGCGATGAGCGAGGTTTTTTGCCTTGCCGACATACAAAAGTCTGCCGTTTTCGTCAAAATACTGATAAACTCCCGCGCTTGAGGGGAGATTTTGTATCTTTTGTTTAAGATCCATTTTTTTCTTTGATAATCTTCATAATCGACTGCACAAGCGATTTTAGTTTTGGATCATGAATCTCTACAGCAATATCGCCACTGCTTCGCTCAGGATACTTAAGCGCTGTTAGATGTAACGATGGTTTAGTGGGTATTGTGCGTGGCGTGTGGGTGACAAACGCTTTGATATCTTTAATATTGAGCTCTTTACACTCAGGAGGTGTGACAAACTTTAAAGCGCTTTTAATTGATTCTATATTATTATCAAACTCTTGTTTGGCTCCGGGGTGGTTTAAAACGAAAAAAAGTGTACCGTTTTTTATGTAAGCAAACTTTACCATCTTTTGCAGGGGCAGATTAAAAAGGGATTGTATCTTTTTGATACATCCATAGTGTGATAATTTAGCAAATTGAGGTTGATTTTGAACTATTTTTATAATATCACTGGCTTTTTTCATGGAGTTATTATAGCAGGATTGCTTTTAAGCCTCAATGGATGTGGGTATAAAGCAGATCCCTATTATGAAGAGGAAGTGGCACCTGCCGGTGATGCAAATGTTGCGTTTCATATCAAGAAGCAAGCAGATGAAAATAATGAAAGTTGTCAATAATGTATAAATATGATGTGATCATTGTTGGTGCCGGCATAGCTGGACTTTATGCGGCGATGCACTTGCCACGCGATAAAAAAGTGCTGATTATCAATAAAAGAGAGACCTTCAAGTGTAACACTTTTTACGCGCAAGGTGGTGTGGCACTTGCACGTAATCAGGATGATATCCCTTTGCATATCCAAGATACACTGGCAGCTGGAGACGGATTGTGTGATCCAGAGGCGGTGAGGGTTTTAAGTGAGAACTCGATCAAGGCGATCGATGATCTGATTGCGCATGGTTTTTCATTTGATAAAGATGATGATGGTAAGTTACTGTATACCAAAGAAGCAGCACACTTGTGTGAGAGGATACTGCACGCCGGTGGAGATGCGACAGGGAGGTATCTGCACTATTTTCTTCTCTTGCAAAACAAGCATGCGATGCTTAGTAATGCCCGCGTGGTTGATCTTTTGATCAAAGATGGCAGATGCTATGGTGTGACTGTGCTTGATCACAGAGAGTGTAGAAACATTTATGCCGATAATGTGATTATCGCTAGTGGTGGGGTAGGCTCACTCTATGAATACCACACCAATGCACCAACGATCAGTGCCGATATGCAGGGTCTTTGCGTGCTTAAAGGTCTTGCGCTTGATCGTATGGAGATGTTGCAGTTTCACCCAACTGTTTTTGTTAACTCCACCAATGCCCAAAAACTGCTTTTAACTGAAGCGCTTCGTGGTGAGGGTGCAACGATCGAAGATGAAAACGGCAAGCGATTTTTGTTTGATTATGATGAGCGGGGGGAGCTTGCTTCGCGCGATATTGTCAGCAAGTCCATCTATCTCTACCGTAAAAAAACAGGGCTTGGCATCTACTTGAACTGCTCTAATTTTGATGAGCAGTTTTTTGCACACCGATTTCCAAATATCTATAAAAACCTGCGAGCTTTAGGGTTTAAAGTGCCACAAGAGCGAGTACCGATATCTCCGGCATTTCACTACGCCATTGGTGGGATCAAAACTGATCTTTACGGTCGTGTGCCAAATGTAGCAGGGCTTTATGCGGTTGGCGAAGTTGCCTCAACAAGAGTGCATGGTGCGAATCGTCTAGCGTCCAATTCACTTCTTGAGGGGCTTGTTTTTGCCAAAAGGGCAGTTGAAAACATTTTAGAGATAAGTGATTTTAACGACACAATTGTTACGTTTGAGACAACAGATGAGGTGATGAGCTACAAAGAGGATAAAGCAAAAAAGAACCAATTGCGCAAGATTATGTGGGAAAATGTTTCAATTATCCGAACAAAAAGTGGATTGAGTGATGCATTAGAGATAATTAATGCTCTTTTAAATGAAAAAATTGGTAGACTGTTGAAATTTCGTTTGTTGACAGCAAGAGAGATAGTACGCTTTGCACTTGCAAGAGATATATCTATCGGAGTACATACCATTCAGGAGGAGAGTTAGAAAATGGAACAAACACAAGTAGTTCACGGTGTTACAACCGCTGCAACACATGCGATGACCGATATCAACTTGGCAACAACATGGGTTGGTTGGTTGAGTTTAGCAGTATTTGTTATGGCATATTATTTTATTGCTGCAGAAGAAAAGTATGAGATCAATAAAGCAAAACCTGCTCTTTTTGCGGGTACTTTTATGTTTATGCTTATTGGTATTTATTATGTGTTCAATGGTTTAAATCCTAAAGCTGTTCATGAAGAGATGGAGGTGCTGATCTTAGAGATTGCGGAGATTTTCTTCTTCTTATTTGTGGCGATGACCTATATCGAGACGTTGATCGAGCGTGGCGTTTTTGATTTGATGAAGTACAAGTTGGTCTCTAAGGGCTACACCTACAAAAAACTTTTTTGGCTGACGGGTCTTTTGGCGTTTTTTATCTCTCCTGTAGCAGATAACCTTACAACAGCACTGATCCTCTCAACAGTTCTTTTTACAATCGATAAAGAGAGATTGTCATTTTTGGTCCCCGGAGCTATCAACATTGTGGTAGCCGCCAATGCGGGTGGTGCCTGGTCACCTTTTGGAGATATCACAACACTTATGGCATGGACAGCACAAAAAGGGGAATTTGTTGATTTTCTTTACCTTTTCCCTGCATCAGTTCTAGGGTGGTGGTTTACGGCGTTCTTGCTCTCTCGCTCTGTTCCAGATGGGCAACCGGCATTTGATGCTTCAACCGAGAAAAAACCACAGGTGCTTGATGGTGGTATAGGTGTAGCGTATCTTGGCTTTGGTACGATCGTGATCGCTGTCCTTGGACATCAGTTTTTTCACTTTCCGGCGATGTGGGGTATGATGTTTGGTTTGGCGGTATTAAAACTCTATTCATTCTTCCTTGGAAGATTGGGTCAGCAAACGTTTAATATCTATGTCAATATGAAAAAAGTGGAAAACGATACGCTCCTTTTCTTCTTCGGTATCCTCTCGGCTGTCGGGGCATTGCATTATCTTGGATTTTTACACTATATTCATCACCTCTACGATATGATAGGAGCAACTGCTGCAAATGTCGGTGTTGGTTTCTTATCGGCAATTGTGGATAATGTTCCTGTTATGAGTGCTATTTTAAAATCTTCTCCATCGATGGGGAGTGATCAATGGTTACTTGTAACAATGACAGCAGGAATTGGTGGGAGTTTGATCTCTTTTGGTTCAGCTGCGGGTGTTGGTGTTATGGGAAGACTCAAAGGGATCTACACTTTTGGTGCGCATATAAAACACGCATGGACGATTTTAGCGGGGTATATCCTCTCTTTGGTTGTCTGGTATGTACAGTTTGAGATTATGGGGCTTTACTAAGCCTCATAACCCCTTTGTCTTCCACTCATCAATTCTTAATCTTTTTTATAGTATCCTTTTGTAATTCATTACTTTCCCAAAAGGCATTTTTATGACAAATGTTAGCATAATCGTTTTAGATTTTGGTTCACAGTATACACAGCTCATTGCTCGTCGTTTACGTGAAGATAAAATCTATTGTGAGATCCTCCCTTATCATGCAAAAGTTGAGGCTATTAAAGCAAAAAATCCAAAAGGTATTATCCTCTCAGGTGGACCATCTTCAGTCTATAGCGAAAACGCTTATGAAGTTGATCAAGGGGTGTATTCTATGGGTATCCCTGTGCTTGGTATCTGTTACGGTATGCAGCGTATCGCTGTTGATTTTGGTGGGAGTGTTATCCGCTCAGATCATCATGAATATGGTAAAGCTGAACTTGAGATCAAAGGCTACCCCGATAATATCTCACCTTTGTTTGAAGGGTGTGAGAACAACCGCATTGTTTGGATGAGCCACTCTGATCGCGTTGATGAGCTTCCTGAAGGTTTTAGGGTGATCGCAACCTCGGATAACTCCCCTTATGCTGCGATTGCCAATGAGCAAAAGCGTATCTTTGCGATGCAGTTCCACCCAGAGGTTCAGCACTCCGAAGAGGGGTACTTGATGCTTCGTAACTTTGCAAAAAATATTTGTGGGGTTACTGAGAAGTGGAAGATGGAGCACTTTTTAAAAGAGCAGATCAAAAAGATTCGCGAGCAGGTTGGTGATGCGAAGGTGCTTTGTGGACTGAGCGGCGGGGTTGACAGCTCCGTAGTTGCAGCGATGCTTTATGAGGCGATTGGCGATCAGCTGATCCCTGTCTTTGTTGACAATGGACTTTTGCGTAAGGGTGAGCGTGAGCAGGTTGAGCAGGTGTTTAAACTCAATCTCAAAGCACCGCTTGTGGTTGCCGATGCGAGTGAGCTGTTTTTAAGTCGCTTGGCGGGTGTAAGTGATCCTGAACAAAAGCGTAAGATCATCGGGCATACGTTTATTGAAGTGTTTGAACAAGAGGCGAAAAAACATGACGGGATCAAGTTTTTAGCTCAAGGGACACTCTATCCGGATGTGATCGAGTCTATCTCGGTAAACGGTCCAAGTGAGGTGATCAAATCGCATCACAATGTGGGTGGACTACCTGATTGGATGGATTTTGAGCTGATCGAGCCTTTAAGGGAGCTTTTTAAAGATGAGGTGCGTAAAATCGGTCTTGAGCTTGGGCTTCCAGAGTCGATGATCAACCGCCACCCATTTCCTGGTCCTGGGTTGGCGATTAGGATTATGGGTGATGTAAACAAACCTGATCTTGATCTGCTTCGTGAAGCGGATGTGATTATGCTTGATGAGCTTAAAGCAAGTGGATACTACAATAGAACTTGGCAGGCATTTACTGTACTTTTAAATGTGAAATCGGTTGGTGTAATGGGTGATAACAGAACTTATGACAACACTGTGTGTGTCAGAGTTGTTGAAGCAGTTGATGGGATGACCGCAACATTTGCACACCTGCCACATCACCTTTTGGAGAGAATCTCAAGAAGAATCATCAATGAGGTGGATGGGATCAATAGAGTGGTTTATGATATATCATCAAAGCCACCAGCAACCATCGAGTGGGAGTAAGCGAGAGCTTATCCCATGCGCTCAATTTACCTGTTTTCGATCTCCCCCCACCCTGAAGCGATCCATATAAACCCCTTGGATATCACTTTTTTTAAACTGCAAATCGATTTTTCCTCTTACGATTATCTTATTTTAACATCCAAGCAGGCAGTCAAAGCGCTGCAGCAGTATGATGAGAGTCTATATAAAAAGATCAAAGCACTTTGCATCTCACAAGCTACTGCAAAAGCTTATGAGGTGTTGGGTGGTGAGGTTTTAGAAGTTGGTAGTGGATATGGAGATGATTTAGCCAACACCATTATAAAATATCCAAAGCAAACAAAGTGGCTTTATCTTCGTGCCAAAGAGGTTGCAAGCGATTTTGCCACTGCATCTAACAAGCTTGGATATAGTGTCGATGAGATGGTTGTATATGCAAGTAGATGCAGTGTAAAGATACAAGAGATCGATGTAGCAGAGGATGCAATTTTGATCTTTACCTCCCCTTCAAGTGTGCAGTGTTTTTTACGATCGCACACCATCAAATCGACACAGCAAATTATTGTCATAGGCAAGAGTACGGCAAAAGCATTGCCTGAAGGTGTAAGTGCTGTAGTGTCGGATGAGCGTAGCATTGAATCGTGCATGAAAATTGCATTTCAAAGAAAAATCAACTAAGTTCCTGTATAATTTTATTAATAGTCTGGATGATGCGTGCCAGCACATATATGAGGGTTCTACATTATCATATTGTGAACATGTAGCCTTGGCTGTGTGTCGATGGTCTCGTTTGAGGTGGTTGTATCCACCGAGAGATTGTCGCCTAAGGCTGAGCTCTCTTCACACACGTTAGGCTTTTTAGAACCAAAGCCATTGGTGTGACGCTTATTCGGGCTATTATTCTTTAAAATATACCAGAGTTACATCTAGGGCTGTTGTTGGTGTGATTATTGTATATTTTTTTCGGAGATGTGGATGAAGATTTTGATTTTAGGCTCGGGCGGTCGTGAATACTCTATTGGGCTAGCGATAAAAAATGAAGATGCGGGGCATGAGCTCTTTTACCAATCGGGTAACGGTGCGACAGATGCGATCGCTACAAATATTGATATCAAAGATTATAATGAGTTGGCGCTTTGGGCAAAAGAAAACGGGATTGAATTGACAATTGTAGGTCCTGAAGCACCACTTGTGGATGGTGTGGTAGATATTTTTAAATCACACAACCTTACCATCTTTGGACCAAGTAAAGAGGCGGCACAGCTTGAGGGTTCAAAAGTTTATATGAAAAACTTTTTGGCAAAGTACAATATCCCAACAGCTCGTTATATCGAGAGTGACTCAATCGAGGAGCTTTATAAATTTACAGATACCCTTAGCGCTCCTATTGTGGTTAAAGCGGACGGGCTTTGCGGTGGTAAAGGTGTCATTATTGCACAATCGCATGACGAAGCGAAAAAAACGATCGGTGAGATGTTAAGCGGGAAAGCGTTTGGTGATGCCGGAAAAAAAGTGATCGTTGAGGAGTTTTTAGACGGTTATGAGCTCTCGATGTTTGCGGTATGTGACGGCAAAGACTACATCTTGCTTCCTGCTGCGCAAGATCATAAGCGTGTAGGTGATGGCGATACGGGACCAAATACGGGTGGTATGGGTGCGTACGCTCCTACACCACTTGTAGATGATGCGCTCTATCAAAAAGTAAAAGATCGCATTATTCGCCCGACACTTGACGGGATGCAGGCTGAGGGTGCACCGTTTGAGGGTGTGCTTTTTATTGGGATTATGGTGGTTAATGGTGAGCCGATTACACTGGAGTTTAATGTACGTTTTGGTGATCCGGAGTGTGAGATCTTAATGCCGCTGATGACCTCAAGTGTTGCCGATATGTTTTACAAAGCGGCAACCAATCGCCTTGGTGAGATTAAGGTGAGTTTTTCTAAGCAATACGCCGTGGGCGTGGTGATGGCAAGTGAGAACTACCCTTATGGCTCAAGTAAACCGGCGGAGATTATTTTAGATGATGTGCACCATGAGGAGATCGAAAAATATACCCACATCTCGTTTGCGGGAGTAAGTAAAGGTGATGATGGCAAGCTCTATACAACAGGCGGGCGTGTTTTGCTTTGTATCGGTCTTGGTGATAGTATTCAGCAAGCAAGAGACAGAGCTTACCTGCGATGTGGGCAGGTACACTTTGCAGGCAAAAAGTTTCGAACAGATATCGCATACCAAGCATTACAGGATTAGTTTTTGAGTGAAGAGATACAAAGTATCCTCAATAAGGAGCACTTGCATCTAGCTAGTATTGGTAAAAGGTCTATAGCATTTTTTATTGATGAGCTTTTGCTCTCTTTTTTACTGATAGTTGCGATGTATGACAGTTTTGCCTCCGCAACTAATATAGAAGAGATGATCGCTCTTACAAACAGTTTTGTGTTTGAATATATGCTCATGAAGATAGCGTACCAGACATTTTTTGTGATGCAATATGGGGCAAGTTTAGGGAAGATTGCTATGAAGATTCGTGTCGTAGAGATTGTTACGCTTGATAATCCCCGTTTACTAAGTTCACTTAACCGTGCCATTTTTCGCATCATAAGCGAGATCTTCTTTTATATGGGATTTTTATGGGGGATGATGGAGCCAAACCGCCAAACATGGCATGATAAAACTGCAAGAACACTGGTAGTTGATGCGTAAACTGTCTCTACTGTTTATCTTGTTTGCTCAGGTGGTTTTTGCCGGATCAAAAGTTGAGATATACGCTTCAAAAATCGATTCACAAAACGGTACCGTTATCGCTTCAGGTGGTGTAACGGTTGTCTATACAGACTATTTTTTAACAGCTAAAAAAGCGACCTATCATCGAGAGAGTGGAGATTTAGAACTTTTTAAAGATATCCGTGTCAATTATAGAGGAAAGTATAAGATATTGGGTGAATATGCCAAGATGAATTTGGCACAAAAAGAGCGTACTTTTAAACCTTTTTATATGCTTGATACCGCTTCAGAAGTTTGGATGAACGGTAAAAAAGGGTACGCTAAAGATAATGATATCGATATAACGTCGGGGCTAGTAAGTGGATGCGATCCAATTGATCCGATGTGGAAAGTGGCCTTTAGCTCATCGGACTACGATGCTAAGTCGATGTGGTTGAATATCTACAATGCCCGTTTTTATCTTTACGATATCCCCATCTTTTATACACCCTATTTTGGCTATTCGCTTGATACAATAAGGCGTACAGGATTGTTGATGCCATCCCTTGGGGTTTCACAAAGTGAAGGGTTTTATTATGAACAACCTATCTATATTGCAGAGCAAAACTGGTGGGACTTGGAGCTTAAGCCACAGGTGAGAACAAGCCGTGGTGTCGGGGGGTATGCAACTTATCGATTTGTAGATTCCTCCGTATCTAAAGGGTATCTGGATTTAGGTTATTTTCGAGAGAAAGATTCCTATTTTACTGCATCACAAGTGAATTTAAAAAACCAAAAACACTTTGGATGGAATTTTGGTTATACCAATACAGATTTTCTTAACCAATGGTTTGGTGCTGATTTGAGCGGTCAATCAGGAGTGTATGTCGATACAAGCTATATGAATGATGTCGAGTATATCAACTTGGCAACCAATAATGCTCAAAACCAGATAACAGCCAATCAGGTGATTTCCCGTATTAATGCCTTTTATAATACAGATGAGAACTATGTTGCAACCTATTTTAAATACTATCAAAACCTTGATAAAGAAAATGATGATAGCACCTTGCAACAGCTCCCTGCACTCCATTATCACCACTATATCGATACTTTTTTAAAAGATCATCTCATCTACTCTTTAGATCTACAAAGCAAAAATCTCTACCGTAAGATCGGTGCAAACGTAGTGCGAACAGATATCAATCTGCCGATTTTGTTGCAGGGAAACTTTTTGGATGAGTATCTTAACCTTTCATATAAAGCCAATGTCTATATGCAACACTCTTCATTTCGCCATAGAGGTAATTACGACTTCCAAGATGGGTATTATGTTCGCAACTATCACTCTTTAAAAGTCTCTACGCAGTTAATAAAACCTTACGATGATTTTGTCCATATTGTGAGCTTTGGAGTAAGCTATAATAAAAATGCACAAAGTAAAGAGACTGGGTATTATGAGAAATATAGTGAATTTTGTTCTCAATTGATCAATCAAGATGATCCACAATGTGAATTTTATAATATCAACAGAATTAGTGAAGAGGCAAATTTTGATTTTACACAATATCTTTATGATAATGGGGGCAATGAATTTTTATACCATCGTCTATCACAGAAAGTTTCTTATGAAAATAAAGATCGATTGGGTGAGCTCGAAAATGAACTTGATCTTAAATTGGATACGCATCTTTCTTATTATAACAATGTCTTTTACAATCACCAATTCCACCGTTTTACAAGAGTGCTTAATAGGATAGATTATAACCATTTCGGTTTGGTAATGAATCTTTCGCACCTTTTTAAATATGATATAGCTAAAGCACAAACCAATGAAGATCCTTACACAAAATATTTGACATCATCGTTTCATTATAAATATAATACCCATTACAGTTTTGCAGGTATGTACAATTACGATATAGAGCTAAAGCAACGAAAAGCTGCTTCAATAGGTTTTACCTATCAAAAAAGGTGTTGGGAGTTTGGTGTGAAATATAGTGAAAATAACAGACCGATCCTTGATGTAAGCGGAAACTCATCTTCTGTGTATGACAGATACCTTTTTATAAGTGTCATCCTCAAACCGTTTATGCAATCTGATCCAAACAACGCTTTGATAGAGTATAGAATCTCGGATAATTAAGGTAAAATATGCAAAAGTACAAAGATATACTACTCAATCGCAAGGATGCGGCGATACAACTTGTAGATGTGATCCCAATGCAAAAGCTCAAAGAGCAACAGTGGTATATTGTCGCAATGTCTAAGGGTGGGCTAGAGTTGGCTTATCACCTAAGAGGTAGATATAAAAACCCTATAGATATCCTATTCTCTGAGGCAATTACAGCACCTAATAATCCAGAGTGTGAGATAGCAAGGGTAAGTGAAACAGAGGAGATCGTGATCCATGAGGATCTTGTCAGTTCGTTTGATATTCAGCTTGATTATATCTACGGTGAAGCACATCGAAAGCATGAAGAGGGTATACTTAGTAATATTTATCAGTTTCGTAAGGGAAAACCTTTTGAATCGATGCGGGACAAAGTTGTTTTACTCATTGATGAAGGGAGTGAAACGGGAACAAAATTTATGACTGCGCTTAAGACGGTTTTAGCGCAGTCCCCAAAAGCGGTATATATTGCTGTTCCTGTAATTCCGACAGATGTTTTAGAGGTGCTTGAACATTTTGTTGATAATCTCTTTTTTCTTTATGATATCGATGATTATGTAGAGACGCCACTCTATTATAAAAAACTTGAACCCGTCACAGATGAAACAATAGAAAAAATTTTAGAGGATAAAGATATAGATGCAATATGATACTACAATAGAGTTAGAAAATAAAACAGAAGCGTATAGTTTTCAAGAAGTAGCGCGTCAGGCTAATGGTGCTGCTTGGTTAAAATCAGGCGATACCGTGATGCTTGCTACGGTTGTTGTTGAAACAGACGAGATGGTTGAGGGAGATTTTCTTCCTCTTACGGTGCAGTATATTGAAAAAAGTTACGCAGCAGGGAAAATACCGGGTGGTTTTTTCAAGCGTGAAACAAAACCGGGTGATTTTGAAACACTGACCTCCCGCATAGTGGATAGAAGTCTTCGCCCACTTTTTCCAAAAGGGTTTGCCCATCCAACGCAGATTACGATCATGGTGTTTAGCGTAGATAAAGAAGCAGACCTTCAAGTGTTGGCACTCAATGCCGCTTCAGCAGCACTGTTTGTTTCAGATATCGATATCAACAAAAGTGTCAGTGCCATAAGAGCTGCCAAGATCGATGGGCAATTGGTGCTTAATCCTACCCATTCACAGTTACAAAACTCGACACTCGATCTGTATCTCTCAGGCACAAAAGATGATCTTTTGATGATTGAGATGCGCTCAATTGGCAGTGAAAATGTTGAGATTGAACCTACACTCGAACCAATGGTTAGCACACATCTCTCAAATGCAATGGGTGAAGATGAGCTTATAGAGGTTTTAGCGAAATCTCAAGAGGTGCTCTTTAGCGCAAATGCAGAGTATGAAAAGCTCTTTAGTGCATTTAAAAAACCGACACAGCCATTACAACTCTTAACCAATACACTTGATGAGACTATGGTGGCTTATGTGGAGCAAAACCATAGAGATGACATTAAAGATGCAATGAACCAGATGGCAAAATCGGAACGCTCAAGTGCGCTAAAATCGCTTCGTAAAAAGATCTTAGAATCACAAAGCCAATGGGATGAGATACAGCTAAAATCAGCGATCGAACATCTCAAGCGTAAGCAGGTTCGCTCACAAATACTTAATGAGAAAGTGCGTGCAGATGGAAGGGGACTACGCGATATCAGACCTATTTCGATTCAGACAAATATTTTACCGTCTGCACACGCTTCGGCACTCTTTACCCGTGGTCAAACACAGGCTCTTGTGGTACTTACACTTGGAAACGAAAAAGATGCACAGATGTATGAGACACTCACCGATGATGGTGCAAAAAATGAAAACTTTATGGTGCATTACAATTTTCCAGGTTTTTCTGTTGGTGAAGCAAGTCCGATTATGGGTGTAAAACGTAGAGAGCTAGGACACGGTAATCTTGCCAAAAGAGCGTTAGAGCCGATTGTAAACACTGAGGGTAAAACGATCCGCTTAGTCTCTGAGATACTCGAGTCCAACGGTTCGAGCTCTATGGCTACGGTATGTGGCGGCTACTTGGCTTTAAAAGCGGCAGATATTGAGACATCAGACACAATTGCCGGAATTGCAATGGGTATGGTAAGCGAGGGTGAGAAGTATGCGATCCTCTCAGATATTATGGGCTTAGAAGATCATGACGGCGATATGGATTTTAAAGTCACCGGTTCAAAAGATGGCATCACAGCGATGCAGATGGATATCAAGCTAGGCGGTATTAGTCTTGATCTGCTTAAAGAGGTGCTTTATCAGGCGAAAGAGGGGCGTAGCCATATTATTGATATCATGCTTGAAGCTGAGAAAAAGATCGAGTTTAACGATGGGGTACTGCCAACAAGCGAGTTTTTCCATATAGATCCGAGTTTTATCGGTGAGATTATCGGTCAGGCAGGCAAAACGATCCGTGAAATTATCGAGAAGTTTGAAGTAGCGATCGATATCGATAAAAAAGAGGGCAAAGTGAAAATCACCGGAAAAGACAAGTCCGGCATCAAAGGGGCAAAAGAGCATATCCATGCTATCGTTAATAAGCCAAAAGTAGCAAAAATCAAGTACGAAATTGGTGATAAGTATGAGGGTGTTGTCAAGCGCATCGTTGATTTTGGAGCGTTTATTGAGCTTCCGGATGGAACAGATGGACTACTGCATATCTCAAAAATTTCAAAAGATAGAGTAGAAAATGTCAAAGATGTGCTGAGTGAAGGGGATAAAGTAACAGTAGAGATCATCGAATTTAAAGGCAATAAGATATCTTTGTCGATGGTGTAAGCTATTATTTATAAGTTTTGGTGTAGAATTTCGCTATCAA
This sequence comes from Campylobacterota bacterium, assembly GCA_013607635.1. Lineage (GTDB taxonomy): Bacteria > Campylobacterota > Campylobacteria > Campylobacterales > Sulfurimonadaceae > Sulfurimonas. Next base: position 8,213 of record VCAY01000015.1, on the reverse strand, counting down.
TTTCTAGTAGGGAAATCTAGGCATTTATGTTTAGGTTGCTTCATTACATGTAATGAGGTTACGCTATCCGAACGGATTGTAATTATTTTTAAGGAAACTATGATGAAAAAAGTTCTTTTTCTTTTAGTAGCATTCTCTGCTGCATTGTTAGCTAACGAAGGTGAAGTAGCTAACCAAACTCTTAAAGCATACTCTATGATCGCTGCTGGTCTTGGTCTTGGTCTAGCTGCTCTTGGTGGTGCTATCGGTATGGGTCACACTGCTGCTGCAACTATTGCCGGTACTGCAAGAAACCCAGGTCTTGGTGCAAAACTGATGACTACAATGTTCATCGCTCTTGCAATGATCGAAGCACAGGTTATCTATGCGCTTGTTATTGCATTGATCGCTCTTTACGCTAACCCGTTCTTAGGTTAATCGTAAAACAAACCTCAAAGCTTGGCACTTTTGTCAGGCTTTTCTTTCTTTAACGCGACGGTGGTGGAATTGGTAGACACGCTATCTTGAGGGGGTAGTGCCAGTAGGTGTGCGGGTTCAAATCCCGCTCGTCGCACCATTTTACGAAACTTTTAATAAAAAGTTAAATCTCATCATTATTCCAAGCTTCAATCGCCTGAGCTAACGATTCAAATCCATCCATTTTACCAATTATAAACACTTCATCAAACACATAGCAGGTTATGCGGGTGTTAGGCTCCAATAAAAAAACGGCATATTCTTCTGCAGATTTTGCATTGACAGAGAGCACTTGCATCCCATCAACAATATCGCCAACTTCTACGAGTGTATCGTACTCAACATCTACAAGTTTTTTCCCATCACTGTAATAAATAGCCATACCATCTCTTTGTTTGTGGATTTTTTGTATAATGGTAGCAAAAAAATGGGTTACGATGCAATCAGTACTTTTTGTATGTTTAGGAAATATCTGTCGCTCCCCCATTGCTGAGGGTGTGGCAAAAGAGCTCATAGAATCTCACGCGTTACATGTAACGATCGATTCAGCAGGAACAGGAGATTGGCACATTGGTGAGCCACCGTGTAAAAATTCGATCAAAGTTGCCAAAGAGCATGGGGTTGATATATCCCATCTTCGTGCAAGAAAAGTAACAAAAGAGGATTTTGAAAAGTTTGATCTTCTTGTTGCACTTGATGCAAACAACCTAGCCGATCTTGTGGCAATGGGTGCGAAAAATGTTGTCAAACTCGGCAGCTTTGGTTATGATGGCAAAGATGTCCCCGATCCTTACTTTTTTCGAGGTTTTGAAGGGTTTGAGAGGGTCTATGAGATGATCGAGAGTTGTGTTGCCAACTTGGTAAAAGAGAAATTTTTAGGAGAGTAGGATGAAAATAGCAAAAAATATTACAGAACTTGTGGGTAATACCCCGTTAGTGCAGCTCAACGAAGCCTCAAAGCTCACAGGGGCGACGATACTTGGCAAATGTGAGTTTATGAACCCTACAAGTTCGGTTAAAGATCGTATTGGAATGAATATGATTAGGCGCGCTTTGGAGAATGGAGTTATCACACAAGAGACAACGATCATCGAGCCAACAAGTGGCAATACCGGTGTGGCATTAGCGGCAAACTGCGCAGCACTTGGACTCAAGCTTATTTTAACGATGCCTGACTCGATGAGTGTAGAGCGAAGAAAACTGCTCAAAGCTTTTGGTGCGGAGTTGGTGCTTACCCCAGCAGCTAAAGGGATGAAAGGCTCGATTGTAAAAGCCCGGGAGCTTCAAGCGCTCACACACAACTCTATCATTTTGCATCAGTTTGAAAACCCTTCAAATCCTGAGATTCACGAGCTCACCACAGCCAAAGAGATACTACGCGATACCGAGGGTCACCTTGATGCTTTTGTGGCAGCAGTTGGCACAGGGGGAACGATCACAGGAACTTCCAAAGTTTTAAAACAAGAATTTGCAAATATCGCTGTTTTTGCCGTCGAGCCACAAAACTCTCCTGTACTTTCAGGTGGGGAGCCATCACCCCATAAGATTCAAGGTATAGGAGCTGGTTTTGTGCCTGGTATTTTAGATACTGCAGTGTATGGTGAAGTGATCAAGGTAAGTGATGAAGATGCGTTTGCAACAGCTCGGATGTTGGCACATAAAGAGGGGCTTTTGGTTGGGATATCAAGCGGAGCCAATGTTTATGCTGCGATGCAAGTAGCTAAAAGAGCAGAGTTTCAAGGAAAAACAATTGTGACGATCCTTTGTGATACAGGTGAGCGTTACCTCTCAACCGAGCTTTTTGGTGAGTGAAAAGTTTTTAGAGACTATCAAAATCAAAGATGGATCAGCGCACCATCTAGCTTACCATCAAAAGCGTGTTGATGCGGCAATTGGCAGAGGTGTGCTTGATCTTGCTGCCATTATAGAGCCTCCAAAAGATCAACTTTACCGCTGCCGTATTGTGTATGATGCCAAAGATTATGAAGTGCAGTATCTCCCTTACCAAAAACGGCAAATCAAAACACTTAAACTTGTTTTTGATGATACTTTAGAGTATGAAAAAAAATATGCTAATCGAGAGGCTATCGATCATCTTTTTGTACAAAGGGAGGGTTGTGATGATATCCTTATAGTGCAAGAGGGGTATATCACAGATACCTCTATAGCCAATGTCGCTTTTTATGATGGGGATCATTGGCTTACTCCAAATAAGCCTTTACTGCGAGGTACAACGAGGCAGAGGCTACTTGATGAGGGGAAGATTATTGCCAAAGATATCCACTACAAAGAGATCAAAAACTTCCAAAAAATTGCGCTAATGAATGCGATGATAGATTTTGCTATAATTGCACAAGATAATATTGAGGAAGTGATTTGTTAGACAGTTTGATTCAAGATAAAGATTTTGCAAAGTTTATGCAAACAAGTTTGCAGGATTTAATCATCCTCTTTTTTCAAAAAGAGCAAAACTTTAGTATTTTGTGTAAGATTGAAGAGGTGAGTTTTGATCCACCCCTTCCACAGGAACTTTTTACAGAGTTTCGACCTTTGACCCTTTTCTTTTTGGCGGGTTACACCTTTGAGAGTGCGCGTATTGAGGGTAATTGCCTTGTTTTTGAAGCTGGATTTGGTCAAGAGAATTTTGGCAGTATTGTGACAGTGCCGTTGCTGGGAATTTTACAGGTTATTGTTGAAGAAACGCCTGTGTTTATCAATCTTGCAGTTACAACCGAGCTTGAAGTTGCAGAAAAAAAAGGTGCAGATATAGACGAATCTGGAGTTGAGAACTCGATGGCAACACTCCTTGCCAACCCTGAGAACTCAAAATTTTTAAAATAGCTGCTTAAACTCTATAAAGTGAGAGCAGGTAGTTGACAACATTGTCAACAAAGGCATCATGTTTTCGCTCTTTTGAGTAAGCGATATAGAGCTTTCTTGTGATTTTATGGTTTTTTAGCCTCGCTCCAAAGAGTGTTCCTTTGTCGATATCGTGTTTAACAACATGTCTTGACATAATGGATACAATCGGTCTGTCGGCATTTTTATCAGCATTCATAATGGTCTCTTTAATTGCTGTCGGACTTCCTAAAACTCCAAGAACATTAAAGTTATTACACTGTACACCCATCTCCTCAAACACTTCACTCGTTAATTTTCTTGTATGGGAATCTTCGTTGCGGCAGATCCAGTCAAATTCCAAAAGATCATCAGCGCTTAGGTGTTTTTTTATCGGTTGGTTAGAAAATACCACCAATTCATCTTCAACCCACTCTCTGTAGATAATCCCCTCTTTAAATACAGGTGACTCAATAAGTGCGACATCGATCTTTTTCTCTTCAAGTTGTTCAATTACATTGCAAGAGAGGTCAACATTCATAAAAACTTCGTTATCGATCCTTTTTTTGATTTCGCCTAAATAGTTTGGAAGGATATAATTCCCAATCGCATAAGATGAGCCCATAACAAAAGTAAACCCTTTATTGATGATCTTTAAAAACTCTTTTTCACTGCTTTGGATCGCTTTTTCAAGTCTTTGTGCTATGCGATAAAGATCTTCGCCTTCTTTTGTCAGGACAATACCATTTTTCTTTCTTCTGAAAATTTTTGTATCAAGATAATCTTCGATAAACTTGATCTGCTGTGTAACAGCGGGTTGAGATATCCCTAATTTTACTGATGCTTTGGAGAAGCTTTTCTCTTTGATCACCATCAAAAATGTCTGTAGTTTTGCAAAATCTCTTAACATAATGATTCCTATAAGCATTTATAATAGTGAAATTATAACCCATTATTATAATTAATGCAATAGTTCTGTAATCAATTCGTAATTTTTGGTTTTTTTGTTATAATATAAACAATTAATAGGCAGTGGGTATGATGGAAAAAATTTTTGAAAAACTTAACGATTCGCAAAAGGCAGCTGTAAAATGCACAGAGGGTTCTGTACTTATTTTAGCAGGTGCAGGGAGTGGAAAAACAACAACAATTGCCTCGCGGTTGGCTTACTTGATTGAAGGGGTGGGGATCCCTGCTTCTAATACGCTTACACTTACTTTTACAAACAAAGCTGCGCGTGAGATGAAAGAGCGTGCCATGTCGATGATAGAGAATGTCGCCTATCCGCCACTGCTTTGTACTTTTCACAAGTTTGGTCTGCTGTTTTTGAAGTTTAACATCCATCTGCTTGGCAGGCAAAACAACTTTGTCGTGGTCGATACCGACGATAAAAAAAGGATCATCAAAAAGATCAACTCCGAGCTTCCTACGCCACTGATCGCTTCGGAGATATCACGCTATAAAAACTCACTGATGCATCCCGATGATGCTTATAAACAAGCAGAGCTGTTTAACTATAAGCAGATTGCCGAAGTGTATGGTGCGTATGAGAAGTACCTGCTAGAGAACAATCTTGTCGATTTTGATGACCTTTTAGCCCTTACTTATAAACTCCTTGATGAGCATGAAGAGCTGGCACGTAAAACGAGTGAGCGCTACCAATATATTATGGTAGATGAGTATCAAGATACCAATGAACTACAATTAAGACTTTTGAAAAAGTTGTGTTTCACCCATAACAATCTCTGTGTTGTTGGGGATGATGATCAGTCGATCTATGGATGGAGAGGAGCACATATACGCAATATTATGGAGTTTGATGAAGATTTTAGAGATGTAAATGTTTTTAAATTGCAAGAGAACTACCGCTCCCGCTCTCCTATTTTAAAAGTTGCCAATACCCTCATCGAGCATAACCGATCTCGCCTTGGCAAAGAGTTAATAGCAACACGGGGTGATGGTGAAGATGTAGTGATATTAAACTCTCAAGATGAAAATGAAGAGGCAAGAAAGATCGCTTTGGCGGTTCAAAAACTGCTTGATAGTGGTGTACGTCCAAATGAGATAGCGATTTTGTACCGTGTTAATGTGCTTTCACGATCGATCGAAGAGGGGCTTAACCGTGCACACATTGCATACAAAGTGGTTGGTGGTGTGAGGTTTTATGATCGTGCTGAGATCAAAGACTTGATCTCTTACATCAGAGCGATCACCAATCCTCATGATGATTTCTCTTTTAAAAGGATCGTTAACAAACCCAAAAGGGGGCTTGGTAAAGCGAGTTTGGATAAGATAGAGCTTGCAGCGCACCAAAAAGGCAGCTCCATTTATGAGTTTATCAAAAGTGCATCGGTAGCGGAGCTTGAAGCGTTAGTAAGGAAGAAAAACGCTGAGACACTCAAAGAGTTCATCACCAACCTTGAGGCTACGGCAGAGGTTGCGCAAAATGCCTCTTACGATTTTATCGATACACTTGAAGAGAGATTTCATCTTAAAGATATCTACAATAATATGCCAGATGCACAAGAGCGTATTTTAAATATGGATGAGTTTTACGCACTCTATCGTGACTTTATCAAAAACAACCCCGAAGCTACACTCGATGAGTTTTTAAATGAGCTTACCTTGCAAAGTGATCAAGATGAGGTTGAGGGTGAGTCGATCTATATGATGAGTATCCACGCCTCAAAAGGGTTGGAGTTTGAACATATCTTTGTGATCGGTATGGAAGAGGGCTTTTTACCGCTAGTAGGTGACGGAAGTGATCTGGAAGAGGAGCGACGGCTGGGGTATGTCGCTTTTACAAGAGCTAAAGAGATCCTAACACTTTCATACACTGCAAGCCGTTTTTACAGAGGGCGTAGGAGCGATCTGCAAAAAAGCCGCTTTTTTAATGAAGCGGGACTTTGTGAAGGTTCGCTCAAAGTAGAGAAAAATACCGCATATACAAAAGGTGATTTGGTGCGCCATAAAATTTTTGGAACAGGCAGGGTGATCGGTGTGAGCAAATCAGGACGCGAGTTCAAGCTCAACATCAACTTTGCAGGAACCAAAAGAGAGATCCTTGCATCTTTTGTTGAGAAGCTATGAATCGACTCTTTGTAGCGTATAAACCCGCAGGGATAGGATCGAACCTTTTTCTCTCAAAGCTCAAACGCAAGTATGGTGTGAAAAAAGCGGGATTTTCGGGTACACTTGATCCTTTTGCCAAGGGTGTGTTAGTGATTGGATTTGGACAATACACCAAATTGTTTCGCTTTTTAAACAAAACTCCCAAAACTTACAGAGCAACCTTGTGGCTTGGTGCAAAAAGTGCTTCGCTCGATACTGAGCTGGTGGAAAATGTTACAATACCAAAAGAGTTTTCTTTTGATGCGGTGAAGCAGGCTGTATCTTCACTAGAGGGTGAGCTGGAGTATGAGCCGCCGATCTTTAGCGCAAAAAAGATCGATGGGCAAAGAGCATACGATTTGGCACGCGCAGGTAAAGAGGTGGCGCTCAATAAAGTGCATGCGACGATCTATGAGGCGAAACTTCTGCACTACTGCCATCCGTTTGTTACTTTTGAGGCAACAGTGAGTGAAGGTACTTACATCCGCTCACTTGGACTTATCATCGCTAACAGGCTTGGTGTGGAGTTTGGGGCTTTAAGTATGCTTGAGAGGTTGCGTGAAGGGCAGTTTGTCTATGAAGATGAAGCAGCGTTGCATATTAAGCATTCACTTGCCATTCCCCAAAACAGATATTTGGGTGATGCAGACAATATCAAATATGGAAGGGTTCTTGCTTTGGAAGATTTAGAGATTCAGGATGAGGGAACCTATTTTATAGATAGCGGCAAGAGTCTCTCTATCATCACCGTTACATGCAACAAGGTAAAATACGAATTGGGGAAAATAGTATGTTAGTTTTGGGAAGAAAAGTTGATGAATCGATCGCAATAGGTGATAATATCCTCATTAAAGTTGTTGGTATAGAAAACGGTGTGGTGAAACTTGGCATAGAAGCACCCAAAGAGGTTGCAATACTCAGAAATGAACTTGCAGATGAGGTGGCGGCTTCCAACAAAGCTTCGTTGGGTAAAACAAGCAAAGAAGATATCCGCTCACTCGCAGCACTGCTTGGAAAATAGTTTGTTATGAAACACTACAAGGCGTATGCCAAAGTTAATATCTTTTTAAAGATCACCGGCAAACGGGGAGATTATCACGAGATTGTTTCACGCTTTATGAAAGTGGGGTCTTTGTATGACACCCTCGCTTTTGTGCCCAAAGAGCAGACAGATGCCTCTGCAAATGAGTTTAAACTTATAGGTTCGTTTGGGTGCACAACTGAGCAAAATACAATCTACAAGGCATACGTGGCTCTAAAAAAGTTTACAAACTCAGCTTCACTTGAGAATTTGATGCAGAGTTATGCGATCAAAGTGGAGAAAAATATCCCCTCTTTTGCAGGTTTAGGAGGGGGCAGCAGTGATGCAGCAACCTATCTTAAAATGTGTAACAGTGTGCTTGATTTGGGACTTAGCCTCCATGAACTTGCACAGATCGGTTTGGAGGTTGGCGCGGATGTGCCGTTTTTTATCTATGATCTTAACAGTGCCAATGTCAGTGGGATTGGGGAGATTGTAGAGCCTTTTGATGAGGAGCTTTTGGAGTTTGAACTTTTTACACCCAAGGTAGAGATAAGCACACCAAAGGTGTATCGGGTTTACAGGGAGAGTTTTTACAATCCTATTGACGGATTTGAGATCCAAAGACTCAAACAGACACACTCAAAAGATATTTTACAGCAGATGGGCGTAAGTGAAGCAAATGATCTGTTCGAGCCGGCACTTGCGGCATATCCGAAACTCAAAGAGTTTTACAAAGAGGGTTACTTCTTTAGCGGAAGTGGCTCTACGTTTTTTAAGGTAAAAG
>VCAY01000014.1:12304-30841 GCA_013607635.1 Campylobacterota bacterium | reverse complement strand
TTTAACCCTTCGCTTTAAAATTCATACCGGCAATCGCCTCCAAAAACACTGTCGCGTACGATCCTTTTGGGAGAGTGAAGCTGATGTTTAAAATATCGAACTTATTGTTATACTCCAGCGTGAGATCTTTGACAAATACGATCGCATCGCGGCGTTGCCCTTTTTCTTGCAAAAACTGATCGTCAAACTTCTCCTCTATCTCTCTTGCTGCATCTCTAGCACGAAAGACATTGCGTCCACACAGTAGTCCTGTCGGTGTTACTTTATGGTCGGCAAAATCTTGCTTTAGTGTCGTTTTTGGGGTGAAGAGTTTGCCTTTTTGATCGCGATACACATCACCTTTTAACAAAACGAACCGATCACTTTTTTGCTTCTTTGAAAGTTGCACCCTTGCTTTGAGCCACTCATTAAAATGGTGACTTTGATAAACTGAGATCAAAAAGTTTTTGAGTTTTTTATCACTTATATGCAACTCACCTGCTATCATCTGCCTAGCTTGCTCAAGTGTATCGCCCTGCATTCCAAAACGCTGATAACCAAAGTAGTTTGGCAGACCGTTTTTGACAATCTTTCTTGCCCTTTTTTCGATCTTGCCTGCACTGATTTGATCCACTTCCAAAAGGTTAATTTTAAAGCGGTTACCCTCCAAATCACCCATACTCAGTGACTCATCGTGGTAGGTTTTATCTAAAATCTTAATCTGTTTGTGTTTAAACTTTTTAAGTTGAGTCTCATACTTTTTACTGACAGAGATATACTGCGTCGTGGTTGCGTGTTTGTCTTTGAGTCCCGCATAGCCGATATTTGGTGCAGGAGTGCCTAAAAACTCGGCAAAAACTGCAATCATATCCCAAGTGGTTAGCTCCACCTTTTTAATATGCAGCACCAAAAAGTTACCACGCCCTTTTAGTTGTATCCCCACCTCATCAACAACAAAATCATCTTGATTTTGCTCAAAAACAAAACGAAGTTGCTCACCACTTTCTAAATATTCTCTTTGCATTATAGTTGCAACCTTTTTAACTCTTTATTTGCTACGGCTATATCTTTTTGGATCGCCTCTTTAAGCTCATGGATACTCTCAAACTTCTTGTTATCGCGTATAAATGCCACAAAACTGATCTGTGTTTTATCGTTACATGTAACGCTACCATCAAGGATATGCGACTCGATCGCAAAACTTCCATCGGTACTTACACGATGCCCCACAAAACTGACCGATGGATGAAAATGCTCCTCATCATCAACCCTTGTGGTAGTAACATATACCCCCTCTTTGGGGATAAGAAACTCTTTGGCTTCTATGTTGATCGTCGCAACCAACTCCTTTGCACCGATCCCCTGCCCTGTAATTTTTTTGCCGATAATGGTGTAGTTATACCCCAAAAACTCATTAGCCCCTTTAATGTCACCGATCTGCAGCTTGTGGCGAATCTTGTGTGAATGAACGGAATCTCCGTCGTGTGACACCTCATCCACAACCACCACCTCACCATCAAAGAGATCTTGCAAATCTTTGTGGGAGTATTTGCGATCTTTACCAAAGTGAAAATCGTACCCCACAACGATCTTTTGCAGTTTTGGAAAATCTTGCTTTAAAAGTGCTACAAACCCTTGGGCATCGAGGTGGCGAATAGCATCTAGTTGATAAAAATGAAGCTCTTTATCGGTATGGTATTTGCGAATCTTGTGGGGTGTAAGGTTGGCAAACCCTGCATCGATCACCACAATCACACTGCTATCATCAAGCTGTTTAAAAAGCTCCTGATGCCCTATGTGCATCCCATCAAAGCCACCTATGGCGATGCTTGTGCTATTTGCTAAAGTAGTAACAGTACTCAAGATTTCCCTCCTTTCCTGTTGTTTGTGAGGGCAGTGTTACATGTAGCGACCACCCCTTTGCTTTACATGCCCCCTCAAAACGCTCCCTTGCTTTTGCTATAGCTTTTTGATCGAGCACCACACCGTTTTTATCTCGCTTGGCTTCACGCCCCACCTCAAACTGTGGTTTAAACAGCAAGATGATATCCCCAGATGCCAGACGATCAATAGCATCCAAAATATGAAGTAGTGAGATAAATGCCACATCACTCACCACAAGATCGTAACACACATCACTTTGAAACGCTCTGATATCGCAGTTTTCATGCACCTCTACCCGTGTATCTTGGCGCAAAGAGTGGTGCAACTGCTCACTGCCGACATCAACACAAGTTACTCTCAAAGCTCCATACTCAAGCAACACCTGCGTAAATCCGCCTGTAGAAGATCCAACATCTAAAGCGTTTTGCGCTTTAACCTTATACCCAATCGCATCGATAAAATCTTTGAGCTTATACGCCGCGCGTGAGACATAGCTTTTGTGCTCTTTAAGCGTTACATGTAACAATGCCTCAACCTTAAACGCCGGCTTTTTCACGACATCGCCCTCAACAAGTACGATCCCCTCTTTGATAAGTGTTTGTGCTTTATTACGGCTCTCACAAAGCCCCTGCTCTACAAGGTAAGCATCAAGTCTCAAAGAAGTTCCCTCATCTGCTCTTCTGTAAGTGTTGTGACACCAAGTGAGAGAGCTTTGTCGTACTTACTTCCGGCATCTTCGCCGTAAATCACAAAGTCGGTTTTTCTACTCACACTCCCACTCACCTTAGCACCAAGGTTTTCTAGCATCTCTTTGATAACTCCACGAGACTCGCTCATCGTTCCAGTTAACACCACCGTTTTACCTTTAAACGGATTCTCTTTAGCCTCCCCTTTTTGCTGTGGGGCAGTTGGCTCGATGATCTCTAAGAGTTGCATCACAAGTGACTCATTAACGCGTAAAAACTCCAAAAAGCTCTCTGCCATCTCCTCACCAATACCGTCAATCTCTAAAAGTTGCTCTTTGGTTGCACGCATAAAATCAAGCCCAAATTGCTGTGCAATCATCTTTGAAGCCACCTCACCGATATGCTCAATCCCCAGTGCATTAATAAAACGCCAAAGCTCACTCTTATGGGTGTTTTTGATCGCATCTAAAAGGTTTTGCGCTTTTTTCTCCTTAAAACCTTCAAGACTTAGCAGTTGCTCTTTTGTCAAAGCAAACAGATCAAGTACCGAAGCAACCAATCCCTCATGAAACAACTGCTCTACGATCTTATTGCCTAAACCATCAATATTTAAACACGGTTTTGAAGCAAAATAGATGATTGAGTTAACAACCCTTGCGCTACATGTAAGGTTTTGACACTTAATCAGTACATCCTCTTGTAGCAGTTCACTCCCACATACAGGGCAGTTTGTCGGTCGCTGCACCTCTTTTTCGCTTCCATTGCGTCTGTCAGTTAAAACTTTAATGATCTTTGGGATCACATCACCACTTCTAAGAATAATTACCGAATCACCTATTCGGATATCTTTTCGTTTGATCTCATCAAAGTTATGCAGCGTTGCACGCTCAACCACAACCCCCTCGATCTGTGTCGGCTCCACAACCGCTACAGGGGTAACCGCTCCTGTTCTTCCAACTTGCAAGATGATATCTTTGAGGGTTGTGACTTTCTCAACGGCTGGAAACTTGTATGCAACTGCCCAGCGGGGTACTTTAACGGTGTAGCCCATATCGATCTGTGCGGCGATCTCATTGACTTTTATCACCATCCCATCAAGCATCATAGGCAAACTATCTCGCTGTTTGACCATCTCTTGATAGATTGCTTCAATCTCGTTTATATCTTGACAGGTAGCGCGAAGCGGTGGCTTTTTAAACCCAAGGGAGTAGATATACTCCATCTTTTCGCTTAGCAGTTTGTGTGGCAGACTGTTTTCTCCCACCCCGTAAGGTAAAAACACCAAGTTTCTTGCAGCGGTGATCTTTGGATCGAGCTGCCTAAGACTGCCTGCAGCTGCATTTCGAGGGTTGGCAAAGAGACCCTCACCCGCTTTTAGTCGCTCCTCGTTGATCTTCTCAAACTCATCTTTAAAGATCACCACCTCTCCACGAATCTCTAAAATCCCTTGATGCTCAATCGTTAGCGGGATGGAGCGGATCGTTTTAACATTTGGGGTAATAAGCTCCCCCTCAACACCGTCACCCCTTGTGATCCCTTTGATCAATTTGCCGTTTTCGTAGATAAGATTAAGCGATGCACCGTCATATTTCGGCTCACAATATAAAGAGATATTACTGTCGAGTTTGTAGGTTTTTTTCAGCCACGCCTCAAGATCTTTGTAATTAAAAATATCCTCCAGCGACCACATACGACTGAGGTGTTTTTCTTTACTAAAGCCTTCACTAACAACATCACCAACCCTTTGTGTGGGGGAGTCCAGCAAAACCTCATCGCAATGTTTCGCCTCATAACGCACTACCTTATGGTAAAGCTTATCATACTCCTCATCGGTTGCTATTGGGTCATCAAGCACATAATAGTGATACGCCCACCTGTTTAAAGTTTCAACTGCCTCTTGGTACTCTTGCTTTGTCATTGTCACACTTTCGTATATAACCATCTTCTTGTTTTATAGATGTAGGAGTATATAACACCTTTAATTAAAGTTTCCACATTCATAATAATAAAAATCACAATCACCCCATAACCCATTTTGTACGCAATGTACGATGGGATCACCCGAAAAACCCAAAGTGAGCCAACATTGATACGCATCGTTGTTTTTGTCGCTCCGGCACCTCGAAGTGCGGAGGAGTAAACAAACATAATCGCCAGTGGAATTTGTGCTAGTCCAACAAGGATAAGATACTGCGAAGCTACCAAAATGGTAAGCTTGTCATGGGTAAAAAAGGAGACTAAAAACTCAGGAAACAAGATCATCACAACCCCGACACTCCCCATAAAAACATAAGCAATGCGCCCAGCAATCACTCCCATATCGTACGCCTTATCATAATCTTTTGCACCGATGTTTTGCCCAACAAGTGCCATAGCAGCGATCGCAAAACCAAACCCCGGCATAAAAGCTATCCCCTCGATCCTAAGCCCCACTTGATATCCTGCAAGCTGTGTTGTACCGTACATCGTAATAATTGAGACAAAAAACAAGAAACTAAGGCTTGAGATACCACGATCAAGTGCAGCGGAATAGCCTACTTTGATCGAGCGAACAATGTCGTTTTTTCGCATAATAGGCACAAAACCAAGCTTGCTGTTTTGTTTTTTGATAAGCAGCAAAGACGCCACCACATTAAATGTGTATGCGATCACCGTTGCAATCGCCGCACCCTCAACACCCATCGCCTCAAAACCAAAATGTCCAAAGATAAGCACATAGTTCAAAAATCCATTAAGCGCTGCAGAGAGAAGTTTAATATAAAGAGAACTTTTGGTATCACCCGCAGCAGAGAGGGCGTTGTAGAAAAGATTGTCTAAAAACATCACCACAATACCCAAAGAGAGGATCTTAAAATAAGCCCCGCCAAGTGCAACAACATCACCACTAGCACCCATTAAGCTATAAAAAGACTCACTACCAAAATACCCCACAGCTGTAACAATCACCGCTAACGCTATAGCCAAGATACTGAGCGAAAAAAGCAATGCAGAAGCTCTTTTTTTTCTCCCTGAGCCGATAAAACGCGATATAAAGGCATTACCACCCACAACATAAAGTGTCATCAATACATTGATGATCATCATAAACTGCATACTCATCCCAACCGCCGCTAACGCCGCTGCGCTTATGGAGCCTACCATCAGCATATCGATGAGCACTTGCAGGATATCTACAAGATGCTTGAGTGCCGCAGGGATTGCGAGGGCAAAAACTTTTGTGGTATCTTTTGAGATCATTGAAAGAGTTGTGAGACTTTTTGCATCTCTTCTATAAGATCGGCTTTGGTATCAAAACGCAGCGAAACAGCTGTGCGCTCTTCATCCCCCGGTTTGGTAGAGTCAAACACCAAAACAAAATGTAAAAATTTCACCTGATCACCATAAAGATCAAACCATTCCAAACTCATCTCGGCAACCTCACCCTGCATATCGATCACAACTGCGGGGTAGAGTCGTATCACTTTGCTTAGATCTATAGCACCCTCTTTTGATTTGTAAATCAATTATTATCCCTCTATCTCTTTAAGTTGATATCTTCGTCGCACAAACGCATAGTAAAGTGCACCTACTAAAAAGCCCACACCCATAATGTTGGCAATATTTTCCAGACTTACACCCTTTGTTGCCAAAAAGCCAATCATAAACGAGGTAAAAGCGGCTGAGGATAAAAAGAGCATATCGTTGTAGGCGACTATGCGCCCATAATATCTCGGCTCAATATTTTTTTGCAATAGTGTGTAACTGTATGACCAAAGCGTTGTGGTAAAAAAACCAACCGCTATGCTGATAAATAGCGTCAAGTAAAAATTATGCATAAAATAAGCCCACACAAAGATCGCTAACGCCTGTGCTACAAACACTACTAATAACCGTTTATTATTCACCCATTTGCCAAGTATCATAGGACCCACCACTAGCCCAATAGCCCTAGAAGCGTGCAGTAGTCCAAGTGCCAATGATGTTGCAATTATACCAGCATAATATTTATCTACCATCAAAGCAACAAGTGCATCAAATGTGCTTAACCCTACAAAGGCGTGTACAAGCATCAAATGGAGTGCTTTTGGTCTTTTTTTGAGATAACCAAAGGTTTCTTGCATCATCGTAAGCAACCTCTCCCCTTTTGTTTGAATATCCACCTCTATTTGTAGCGGATAGAGCAAAGCAAAAGCGATGACAAAAAGTAAAGCATCAAGCAAAAAGGCAACCTTGATCCCTAGCCAAAACACTATAAAACCACTGATCGCCATACCTAAGGTGTACGAGAGTGACCAGATGATGGAGTGCAGTTCGTTCGCCTTTTGCAATCTGTTTCCCTGTAAGATTTTTGGCAAGAGGGACATCTCCGTTGTGAAATAGAAAGAAGCTGCTGCCATTTTTACAAAGATCAACAGATACAAAAGTGGCAAATCACCCATAGAGTTAATCCGTAACAACCCTAGCGTTGATACGATCTCAACAAATACAAGCAAAAGCATTAACCTTTTTGGGTGCAACTTATCGATCAATGAACCGGAAAACGGTGCCTGAACAACACCCGCCAAAAAATGGAGCATCGCCACAAACGAGATAACTCCGGCAGAGACATCCAATTTTAACAGTAGCGTATAGATCGCAACATTACTAAACCACGCCCCAAAGTAAGATATCAGCTGGATAGCAGAAAGGCGTCTGAGGATAATTTCATCGCATAAAAGTTTTACATATTGATTCATAAATGCAAGATTATCATAATTTTTTCATTTTTTTTCTAAAGTTTTTATTTTATTTACCGATATGGGTGTTAAGAATTATTGCAAATACAAAAGGAGCAGGTCATGGATGGCATAGCACAAATTGCAAAACAACAACAAACACAGGTAAGTGCACAAGAGGTTCAAGGACGGACTGTTGAGCAAAACCAGCAAACAAAGTTGCAACAAAACGATCTTGTGAAACAGGCACAGCAAGAGGATACTGATGCAGGTAGAAAAATCGATTCTCAAAAAGATGTGCAAGATCTTGTGAAAAAACTCAATGATGCGCTTGGTCATATGAGTACAAGTATAAAATTTGGTGTGGATTCACAAGATATTTTTTATGTTTCGGTAATTGAAGCAAAAACTAACAGAATGATCCGAAGGTTTCCAGCGGAAAAAGCACAACAGATTCTTCCAAAAATGCAAGAGGTTACCGGTATCTTATTTGATGACAGGGGCTAAAAACTAGCACCTGCTCTCTTACTTCCACACTCTTTTAACTACTCACTTTTCATAAGCCAATATTCACATATATTTCGATATAATCCGCGTTATTAATTTTAAGTGGCAAGGTTTATTAGATGAAGAAAAACGTCAAGAAAGTTGTTTTAGCCTATTCTGGAGGGCTTGATACAAGTATTATTTTAAAATGGCTTCAAGATGAATACAATGCGGAAGTTATCACTTTTACAGCGGATCTCGGGCAAGGTGAAGAGGTTGAACCGGCACGCCAAAAAGCACTTAATATGGGGATCAAACCGGAAAACATTTTTATCCTTGATATCAAAGAGGAGTTTGTAAGAGATTTTGTATTTCCGATGTTTCGTGCCAATGCGATCTATGAAGGGGAGTACCTTTTGGGAACTTCAATTGCAAGACCACTCATTGCAAAAAAACAGATTGAGATCGCTGAAAAAATGGGTGCTGATGCTGTAAGTCACGGTGCTACCGGAAAAGGAAATGATCAAGTAAGGTTTGAGCTTGGATACTTGGGGCTTAATCCTGACATCACAGTAATTGCACCTTGGAGAGAGTGGGATCTTAACTCACGCGAAAAACTTCTCGCATACGCAAAAGAGCACGGGATTGAGATCTCTCAAAAGCATATAGATGAAAACGGCAATCCAAAAATCAGCCCTTACTCAATGGATGCCAACTTGCTTCACATCTCTTATGAGGGATTGCACCTAGAAGACCCTAACGCTGAGCCGGAAGATTCTATGTGGCTGTGGACAAATTCTCCTGAAGAAGCACCAGATGAATCAGAATATATCACAATCAGCTATAAAAACGGCGATCCGGTAGCTATTAACGGTGAGCAGATGAGTCCGGCAACACTTTTAAAAACACTTAACGATTATGGTAACAAACATGGGATTGGGCGCATCGACATAGTTGAGAACAGATATGTGGGTATGAAAGCGCGTGGATGTTATGAGACTCCGGGTGGTACTATCATGTTAAAAGCGCACCGTGCTATTGAGTCTATTACGGTAGATAGAGAAGCAGCGCACCTCAAAGATGAGATCATGCCAAAATATGCCTCTCTTATCTACAACGGTATGTGGTTTTCACCTGAGCGTGAAGCACTCCAAGCACTCATCGACAACACACAAAAACACGTCGAGGGTGATGTAAGGCTTAAACTTTACAAAGGTAATGTAATTGTCGTTGGTAGAACATCACCAACAACACTCTTCTCTGAAGCACACTCAACTTTTGAAGCAGATGATGTTTACAACCAAAAGGATGCTGAAGGTTTTATTAAACTCAATGCACTGCGCTTTATTATTGAAGGTAAAGCAAGAAACAACTAAGTATAATCTCGCAACAGAAGAAAAAAGGAAGATAGATATGAGCATAGTGAGAATCGATATAAATTCACCTGAATTTATCGCTGAGATGGAAAAAACAGTTAAGTTTACAGATAAGGTTTGTAACCAGTTTGGATGGGTTTACAACCCTCAAGAGGAAGTGAACGAAGGTGTTCAGATGGGTCTTGCTCGTAACAAAATGATGTACGGCAAACGTTTTTGTCCATGTTTCATGGTTGAAGAGGTAGATGGCAAACCAAAAAGTGTTGATGATCGTATCTGCCCATGTAAACCGGCGATTGAAAAAGAGCTTCCAGAGGATGGAAAATGTCACTGTGGTATCTTTTGCACTCCAGAATTTGCCGCACAACATAGAGTTGAACTCGGTATGGATGAAGCAACTCATAACCACTCAAGAGGCTTAACAAAGGAGGAGTGTGAACTACTTGTCAATAAAAGTGAGCTTGATGGTGATGAGCTTGCAGCACTATTAGAGGCTCGTGATCTTGGTATGGTAAACTTCAAACTTGTAGATGTTCGTGAGCACATGGAGTGGCAGATGGGTCACATCAAAGGTGCCGATAAACTTGTTCCAACAAGCAGTTTTTTCCAAGCTTTAGAGGATGCAAAGCTCGCAAAAGATGAAAACATTATTGTGTATTGCCATGTTGGCAGCCGTTCTGCTCATGTTGCAAGGATTTCTACAGATATGGGTTATACTAAAATTGGTAACTTGACTCATGGCATCGTATCGTATTCAGGGGAGATTGAAAGATAGATGAAAGTATTATTAATTCAAGATGTCAAAGGGCTTGGTAAAGTTGGCGAAGTTAAAGAGGTGAAACCAGGTTATGGTCAGAATTTTTTGATCAAAAAAGGGTTTGCTAAACCTGCTACACCGGAGGTGATCGCTGAGCATGAAGCTGCCGTTGCCAAAGCTACGGCTGAGCTAGAAGCTGAGATTGCTGCGATGAAAGAGTTGGCAGCTAAACTTGATAAGCTAGAGATCATCATCACCAAACCAATGGGTAGCAATGGTCATCTTTTTGGCTCAGTCACCAAAGAGGAGATCGCAGAAGCGCTCCTTACACAGCACAACATCGAGATAGACAAAAAACATATCACAGACAAAACAGCGATCAAATCTGTTGGGGAACATGAACTTGATCTGAAACTTGGTCACGGTATCCATGCAACACTCCATATCAATGTGCAAGGGGAGAAATAGTCTCTATGTTTGATGCTACAACGATCCTTGCTTACAAAGGCGAAAACAAAGCTGTCATTGGCGGTGATGGTCAAGTCACCTTTGGAAACAGCGTACTCAAAGGCAATGCAACTAAAATTAGAACACTACACCACGGAAAAATACTTGCCGGTTTTGCAGGAAGCACAGCAGATGCTTTTAACCTTTTTGATATGTTTGAAGAGTTTTTAGAGAACAAAAAAGGTGATATTTTAAAATCTGTCATAGAGTTCTCTAAAGCGTGGAGAAAAGATAAAGTACTTCGCCGCCTTGAAGCGATGATGATTGTACTTAATCAAGAACATATCTTCATCCTCACCGGTAACGGCGATGTGGTTGAGCCTGAAGATGGGCAGATCGCATCGATCGGAAGTGGCGGTAACTTTGCTATCTCTGCAGCACGCGCACTCAAAAAACATGCCAAACTAGATGAAGAGGAACTTGTCAAAGAATCGTTGCACATTGCAGCAGATCTTTGTATCTACACCAACCACAATATCAAAACACTAACTTTAGAGGATAACTAAAGATGAATATGACTCCCAAGGAGATTGTAAGCTATCTTGATCAGTATGTGATCGGTCAAAAAGAGGCAAAAAAAACAATCGCACTCGCACTTCGCACAAGATACCGCAGAATGCAGCTCAATGATGAGATGCGCCAAGAGATTAAACCAAAAAATATCCTCATGATCGGATCAACCGGGGTAGGAAAAACAGAGATATCTCGCCGACTTGCCAAGATGATGAAAGTCCCTTTTATCAAAGTTGAAGCGAGTAAATACACCGAGGTTGGTTTTGTTGGGCGCGATGTTGAGTCGATGGTGCGTGATCTTGTTGTTAATGCCATTAGTATCGTTAAGGCTGAACAAGAGGAAGCGAACAAAGAGAGGATCCATAACTATGTGATCAACCGCATCGTTGAAAAACTTGTACCACCTCTGCCAAAAGGAGCAAGTGAATCAAAACAAGATGACTACCAAAGACTCCTTGAAGCGATGGAGAAGCGAGTTGAATCGGGTGAGATGGATGAGAAAACAATCGAGATAGAGATTGAAAAATCATCCCTGCAAGTAGAGTTTGCCGATACAAACCTCCCACCAGAGATGATCAAAGCACAAGAATCGATCACCAAACTCTTCACCTCGATCAATAAAGAGGAGAACAAACAAGAGCTTAAAGTTAAAGATGCAAAGCTCCTTCTAAGGCAAGAGGCAAGCTCCAAACTGCTTGATATGAACTCGATCAACGCCGAAGCGCTTAGGCGTGCTGAAAATGGTGGCATTATCTTTTTAGATGAGATCGACAAGATCGCACTAAATGAGAAATCGCAAGGTAGAAACGACCCTTCTAAAGAGGGAGTGCAACGCGATTTACTGCCAATTGTTGAAGGTAGCAGTGTTGCAACAAAATATGGCACAATCAATACCGATCATATCCTTTTCATTGCAGCGGGAGCTTTTCATGTCAGTAAACCAAGTGATTTGATCCCAGAGCTTCAAGGGCGTTTTCCTCTAAGAGTTGAGCTTGAGAGTTTAACTGAAGAAACACTCTATGAGATCCTTGCCAATACACAAAACTCACTCCTGAAGCAGTACCAAGCACTTTTGGGTGTTGAGGGGATGGAGCTAGTCTTTGAAGATGAGGCGGTAAGAACGATTGCCAAGCTTGCACATAAAGCCAATGAAACGGCGGAGGATATTGGGGCAAGACGCCTACACACTGTGATGGAGAAGATCCTTGAAGATATCAGCTTTATCGCTGATGAGTATCGAGGCAAGGAGTATGTTATCACGAGTGAGTTGATACATGAAAAACTTGATCTGGCTGTTGAAGATGATGACCTATCAAGATATATATTATAAATAGTCCTCTTTTGAGGCAGAAAAATAGAGGTATAAATGACTAAAGCAGGGTTCGTTTCTTTAATTGGCAGACCAAATGCAGGTAAAAGTACACTTATGAACTCCCTTTTGGGTGAAAAGATTGCAATGGTCAGCCATAAAGCAAACGCCACGAGAAAACGCTCCAATGCTATCGTGATGCACAACGATGCGCAGATCATCTTTGTAGATACTCCGGGGCTGCATGAAAAAGAGAAGGTGCTCAACCAATATATGCTCGATGAAGCGCTCAAAGCGATGGGGGATTGTGATCTTATTATCTACCTTGCACCCGTGACCGACTCACTCGAGCATTACGAAAAATTTTTGACCCTGAATAAAAAAAATATTAAACACATCGTTGTTTTAAGCAAAATCGATCAAGTCTCTCAAGAGAAGTTGCTTAAAAAAATTGCCCGATACAACAAATACGCAGAGAAGTTTGAAGCGCTTATCCCTGTGGCAATCCCAAGGAAAGTTGGTCACGAAGATCTGCTTGACACCATTATCAAACATCTTCCAGATTCACCTTACCTCTACGATCCAGAAGATCTTACAAGCGAGTTGGTTCGTGATATCTACGCCGGTTTTATCCGTGAAGCTATTTTTGAAAACATCAGTGATGAAGTCCCTTACGAATCTGATGTGATTATCGATAAGATCTATGAGGATGAAGGGATAGACAAGATCTATGCTACCATCATCATCGAAAAACAATCCCAAAAGGGGATCATCATCGGCAAAGGTGGTGAAGCGATCAAACGCATAGGCAAAAGTGCTCGCGCAAAAATTGAAAAGCTCAGTGCCCAGCAAGCTTACCTTAACCTGCAGGTAGTGGTTAAAAAAGGGTGGAGCAAAGATAAAAACTTTTTAAAAGAGATAGGATATGATGAAACAAAATAAACTTTTTACACTTTTAATGTTGCTCTTTTGGGGTGTTGCAGCTTTTGCAACACAGATCGATCTATTGACACAATATAGGCTTCACGGCATTGAAAAACTTGAACAACAGCTTGATAAAAAGCTCACTGACGTAGCCTATTGGGAGAGATACCTTCAAGATAAAGACCTTACTTTTGGGTATATTGAATCATACGACAACATCCTTACATGTAATAAAGCAACATCAACACTTAACATCTACAGAAAAGATCAAAACAGTTCTACATATAACCGCATCAAACAGTACCACGCTTTTACAGGAAAAATGAAAGGTGATAAACATAAAGAGGGAGACCTAAAAACACCGGTCGGGGTTTATGAGATTGTTAAAAAGATAAAAAAGGTTGATCCATTTTATGGTCCCATGGCATTTGTAACATCCTATCCAAATGAGTACGATCGCTATCAACATAAATCGGGTACAGGGATTTGGATACATGGTTTGCCTATCAACCAAAAAAGGGACGAGTTTACCAAAGGGTGCATTGCTATAGATAATCAAAGTATAAAGTATCTTAATAAGCATATCGATATTAAAAAAACAATTCTCATCATCAATGAAAAAAAGCCACAACACAACACCACACCTCAAGTAATGGCAAATATCCTAGCACAGCTCTATAAATGGCGCTATGCATGGCTTTATAACGACCTTGAGGCTTATCTTTCATTTTACGATGCAGGTTTTAAACGCTTTGATGGTATGGATAAGCAAAGATTTGCATCTTACAAACAAAGAGTTTTTAGTAAAAATGAAAAAAAAGTGATAAGATTTAGCAATATCAATATTATCCCCTATCCACAAACCGATGATCTTTATCAAATCACCTTTGATGAATTGTACAAATCTAACTCTTTTACCTTTCAAGGTAAAAAAACTCTAATTGTACGCTTCAATAACAAGATTATGAAAATTATCACAGAGCGTTAAATGAAAAGATATTTACTATTTTTACTTTTTTTTTCAGCCACTCTTGTTGCATCACCTGCAATACAACTCATTAAAAAAGAGAATAATGATTCTAACAAAACTCTTTTGGTTATAGGTGGTATCCATGGTAATGAGCCGGGTGGATATTTTGCCGCTGCCATCTTAGCAATGCATTATAAAATCACCTCTAAAAACCTTTGGATAGTACCTAATCTTAACAGTGAAAGTATCATCCAAAACAAACGTGGCATTCATGGCGATATGAATCGAAAATTTGCCCATATCGACAAGCACGACAAAGACAAACCTTATGTTGAAGCGATTAAAAAAGTGATCTTAGATCCAAAAGTCTCGCTCGTACTTAATTTGCATGATGGGCATGGTTTTTACAGATCATCTTATAAAGGAAGCATTTTTAATCCAAATGCATGGGGGCAAACTTGTGTGATCGATCAATGCAGTCTTGATCAAAACCAGTCATTTGGCAACCTGAACGATATTGCTTTGCAAGTACGCGATAACGTCAATAAAAAACTTCTTGCAAAACATCACCAATTTAATGTGAAAAATACCAAGACAAAATATATCGACGAGCAGATGCAACTCTCACTTACTTACTTTGCTGTCACACATAATAAACCGGCATTTGCCATTGAAACCAGTAAGAGCCTCTCCTCATTATCTCAAAAAGTCTTTTATCAACTCTTGGCAATTGAAGAGTATATGAAAATAATGGGTATAAAGTATAAGCGTGACTTCTCTCTCAATGAATCAGAGCTATCAAAAATAATAAATAATTATGGTAGTTTGGAAATAAATGACAATATTTTGATACAATTGTCAAATATAAAAAAAACTTTAAGCTTTGTTCCGATAAAATCGAACAACAATGATTTCCATTTCTCCCACCCTTTAGGGAAGATCAAAAGAACGAAAGGTGAATTTTTAGTTTTTATAGGTAATAAACTTATCACAACACTTAAACCACAGTTCTTTAAAATGGATCACAACTGTAAAGAAAGCTTTGAGCTATTAATCGACGGTCAACAAAAATCGACCAAAAAAGCTTCAACTTTTTTTGTAATGAACAATTTTAAGGTGCTAAAAGAGAAAAAATATCGTGTAAATATCATTGGATTCTCATCAAAAAAAGGGGGTGATGAAAGTGGAGTTACTATCTCTTTAAAAGATATGCATAAACATTATTCGATCGATAAAGATGCTAAAATTTACAGGGTAGAGTTTTATAAAGAAGATAATTTTTGCTCCATGCTGATGGTGCAGTTCAAATAGGATTTATAGTTTATGAGCAAATCAGAACAAAGCCCTTTTTCAAGCACCTTGTCAGTTAATCCTTACAAAGAAACTTATTATTCCGGGGTTTCTAATGTTATAACAAAAAACACATCCCCCGAGTACTCTAAAGAGCAACTGGTTGTCTCTTATCTTAACGCAAAAGATTTTATAACTTCTCAGATTGCTATTAGTCAACATATTCCAGAGGAAGATCTTAAAGATGCTCTTAGCAATAAAGCGTATGATGAACTAGCTTTGGATCTAGCTGTTGCATACAGGATTCAATATGTAGAAATTTTTAATAATCTTGATAAAGAGAATAGATATTTTCATATATTTATTATAGATCCACTAGATATCACCAACACTTTTAGTAGTATTGTAGAAAAAATCAAATACCTTGATGTTATTATTCCGGTGCCTCTTCTTATTAAATCTCTTTATGCCAAAGAGATTATTGATGATTCCGGCGTTCACTGCTATATATATTTACAAGAAAACGATGCCTTTTTAACGGTTTATTCCGAGAAAGAATTTTTATACACAAAATCGATCAAGTTCTCCTTTATCGATATGCACGAGCGATTTTGTGAACTTTACGGCGAAAGAATAGATTATAACGATTTCATAAATTTTGTTACAACTGAAAACCTTAAAGAATCGCAAAGTGAATATAAAACATACTTTATTAAGCTCTACAAAGAACTTTTTGCAAATATCAACGATATTTTAACTTATATCAAAAGAGCTTTTGATATCGATAAAATAGATCAAATCTACATTGGTTCCCAAATCGATACAGTCACACAACTTGACGAGATACTCGAAGCAGAACTACATCTAAAAGCTGCGGAGTTTAATTTTGACTACGGCATAGAGGAGAGCGATACTTTTGTTGATCAACTGCATGCCATGATGTACACCTATGTCAATCTTCCACCGGAAGAGACATACAGATGCAATTTTACAGAGTATAAGCGACCTCCAAAATTTATCAATAGAGAAAGTGGTAGATTAATTGCCATTATTGCTGCTTCACTCATCTTGGCATTTGCATACCCTATAACCTACTGGATACTCACTTATGTTCAAGAGTTGCAACAAGATCTTCTTCAACAAGAATACAAAGAGATACACAATATAAAAATCACCCAAGAAGCGACAATTAAAAACAGACTTGCAGACAAAGAAAAATCTATAAAGCTACTTAAAAAAGAGGAGATAGATTACAATAAAAAAAGGCAAACTCTCCAAAAGATACGCAAGGTTAAAGTAGATTATCCTATGAAAGCCAAGCTTCTTGCAACACTACACAAAGAGCTGGCAAAATTTGGCGTTAGAACAACACGTTCTACATACACTGAAAAAGATAACTCACAAGTTCTTACAATAGACCTTGCAAGTCGTAAAGATCGCTCAATCACAAGGCTGGTTGAACATCTTACACAACAATACGAAGGAAAATATACATTTAATCTTGAAGAGATTAAACATGATAGCTCTACAAAAATGTACTTGGCTGAACTAAAGGTGAAGTTGTTATGAAGATAAATACAGAATACTACCTACACAAAATTGATTCAGCTCTTAAAGATAAAAGTAAAAAAGATATCCAGATGATCTATATTATGGTTGTTGTTGGAATCTTTGCTTTTTCATATCTTTTATTTTGGGATAGTTCTTTTGATCGATTTGAGAAAACACGCAACAATGTAAAAAATCTACAACGTAAAATCAATGCAGATCGACAGTTCCTACAAAGAAACCCTGAATCGATCATTACGAAACTCAATCTCGAGATTCAAAATCTCAATAACCAAATCACCTCGATACGAAAGAGTAATCAATACATAAAAAACAAAATAGACACTATCTCATCTCTTATCTATGATGAAAGAACTTGGGGTGAATATCTTGACTCCGTCACCACCAATGCACAAAAATATCACATAAAGCTATATGATTTCACCAATAAATATACAAAAGATAAAAAATCTTTTGGGCATGTATTGGATATATCTATAGCATCAAGTGGTAGTTACCAAAACACCTTAAAATATATCAATGCACTAGAACAAAGTGATCTGGTTGTTGATATCCATGATTTCACTATGGCCGCCAGAGACAAAAGGCTCTATACTGACTTAAACATATCAGTTTGGGGGATTACGTACTAATGAAAAATTTACACCCAATAGTCTTATTATTATTTATATCAACCGGATTGATAGCAAGCGATGTGCAACAACCACAAAAGAAAAAGAGCGAACTTGCATGGGTTGATGAACAGATTGAGGCGATCCAACCCGCAAGGTCTGGCTTAAAAAATAACAAGATCAACAGTTTACGCAACCCTTTTATCTTTTTAAAACCTGTAGTGAAAAAGCCTAAAGCTAAAAGATTATATCATCCTCAAAGAACTCAAAGCGCTACAATAAATAGATCCACTATTACAAAGAGTTCGCAACAAAGAGGTTCTTTACACTTAGAGGCGATCATTAATAGATCTGCCTTGATAGATGAAAAATGGTATCAAGAGGGGCAAAATATTCATGGTTATCAGGTTATAAAAGTGAGTGGCAATACTGTTTTGCTTAATAAAAACAACAAGATACTTGTCTTAACCACTAAGACAAAAAACAGATACCTTAAATTTAACAATAATTAGGAATGAGACATGAAACTTATAAAAACATCAATTTGTGCGGTATTGGTATCAATTGTTTTATCTACAAGTAGTTTTGCAGATTGCTCTTATGAACTTTTCAGCATTAGTTCAGCGAAAAATACTAAAATCATAGACTTTATCGAACAACTTAGTGATGAGTGTGGCTTTAGCATCATTGTTACCGATCCATACGCCGAAAAGTTTTTAGAAACAAAACTCAATAAAACAAATTTAAAAAACCTTACTATCGATGAAGTTCTTAGCATTATTCTCAATGAGAATAACCTCTCATACACACTCGAAAACAATTTATTAAGGATTTCATATCTTACAACAAAAGTTTTCAATATAGACTACATACTATCGCAAAGAAAAAGTACCGGTAGTACAGATATTACACTTAGTTCTTCCTCTGGAACAGATAGTGGTACCAATAGAACTAGTAACACCACAGGTGGAACGTCATCAAC
>VCAY01000014.1:0-12206 GCA_013607635.1 Campylobacterota bacterium | reverse complement strand
ACATCAAATGCCTCTGCAGACACAGGTATTAAAATCGAAAGCACAGATGAAGTAAAGTTTTGGGATCAGCTTGACCAAGAATTTGTTAAAGTACTCAATCGTCCAAATGACAAATATAAAGCACAACCCCCTGTGATCAACAAAAATGCCGGTCTTATCACTGTTACAGCAACCAATAAACAGATGAAAAGATTTGAATCATATCTTAAAAGGCTGCAAGACAAAGTACAAAAACAAGTACTTATAGATGTGCAATTACTTGCTGTAACTATGAGCGAAGGAAAAACTACCGGTATCGACTGGAGTCAACTCTATGCCCTTCAAAACTTGCAAATCAAAGCGAACTATATTGATGCAAGAAATGTAGATAAATATGATGAAACTGGTGCGACACAGATTATTGCAAACGGCTTTAACGATGCAGCACATATTGTCAATATAAAAGCTGATGTGTCACTTAATGAGGTGATCAAGTTTCTCCAAACACAGGGTGATGTCAACTCTATTTCTAATCCAAAAGTTCTAACACTCAACAACCAACCTGCACTTATCACTGCCGGAACAGAATACTTTTATAAAATCAAATCACAAACCAACCAACAAGGCACAGGAGGTGGTGTTGCTGCAACAACACAAAACGAAAATATTCAATCGGTTTTTGCCGGTGTGCTTTTAACAATCACTCCAGAGATTGCAAACGATAAGAGTATTACACTTAGGATCAACCCATCTTTATCTGAAACTGCACAGGATATCTCTAACACTCCAAGTGCAGGTCGAGATATGCCACCAGACTTAAATCGTCGTGAGCTCTCTTCTGTTGTTACAGTCAAAGATGGTAACAGAATTATCCTTGGTGGTTTAATCAATACTAAAAATACCAATGAAACCAATAAAGTACCAATCCTTGGTGATATTCCAATTATAAGTTATCTTTTTAAGTACAAGAAACAGGTAAAACAGATACAAGAGGTTGTAATGATTATTGAACCCCACATTATCCACAAAGAGAAAAACTCTATTTCACTTTCCGATCTTGGGTATAAAGGTTTAAGTGACAAGCTACTTTCCAATAAAAAAGTTTTAAACACAAAAAAAGCTTCATCAAAAGATGAAGAGTAAAATAGACGGGAATTTTCATAGATGAGTGGTATCTACGCAAAGTCAAGAGATCTCTTTTTGGATACTGTAAATCCAAAAGATTATGTGCAACTTGATAGGGTCTCTACAATCTACCAGGACTTAAAAAACTCTATTAAAAAACCCTTAAAGATGATTCTTCTGTACGGTAGACCTGGAACAGGTAAAAGTATGTTCCTTACAAAACTTTTCCAAGATCTTCAAAGATCACAAAAAATCTATCTTTACCAAACACCAATTATTGATGAAAGTGAGTTTTTAAAAACACTTGCGCAGGATATCTTTGCAACAAACTTTAACGGAGAACTCAATTTTACGCAATTTATGAAGATTGTACAAGCACAAAAAAAGAATAGTGTCCCTGTTGTACTTTTAGATGAGGCACAATTATATTCTGAATCATTGATGGAAAAAATAAGACTTCTCTCAGATAGTCGTACCATAAAGTTTGTTATAACACTTCATAAAACAGAGGGGGAGGACATTATAGCAAAAGAACATTTTCAAACCAGGATATGGGAAAGTATAGAGCTTGAAAATGCTTCTAGTACAGAGCTGAAGATATACATTCAAAAAAAACTGATGAAAGCGAACTGCTTTGATACAGCGAATATGTTTACACCAAAAAACATAAAAAAAATATACTCATTTACCAATGGCAACTATCGAGATACCAATAAACTTCTTTATACACTTTTTGATATCTATGCTGTTTATGAAAAAAACAACCAGCTTTTTGAGATCAAAACAAACTCTATTTCCAATAAATTTATAGATATGGCAGCTATTCATACAGGACTTATCGATGCTTAATATCCGAGAACTTGAACAAAAATGGATAAGATACAAGATTAGAACTTTTTTACCCTATGGTATCTTGTTACTTAGTACAGCCGTCATATTCGGCTTCTCTTGGTACTTTTTTTCTTCTAAACAAATAACACAAGTAACACAACAAAAAAAACACAACCCTATACCATTTAAAAAAGAGGATGTGCAGGTAGTTATACATGGAGCAACAGATACAAAACAAGATACAAAAGTTGTACTCAAACCATCACTTAATTTTATGAGAAAAATGCAAGCATCCTTTGATAGCTACTATTCTGATGAACCTGACAATACACCTTATCCACAACATACACCAACAACTACTAAACCTCAGACCCCTCAAATAGCAGTTAAGCAAAAAAATGATCTGCAAGAGGATAAAAACACAAAGAAAATCGTTATTGAAACAAAAAACAGTATGGAAGATATCAAAGATGCTGAAAGACGTTTTGAAAAAAACAACTCTCCGGCTTTAAGTCTCTTTTTAGCACGTCAATACTATGCTAGGAAACAGTATCACAAAGCGTATAATTATGCTCTCATTACCAATCAATTAGATAAAGAGATAGAGGACAGCTGGTTAATTTTTTCCAAATCACTTGTTAAACTTGGTAAAAAGAACAAAGCGATTCAAGCACTTTCTGAATATATTAAATATTCACACTCTAGTAATGCGGCACTTTTACTCGATGCAATAAAAACAGGAAAGTTTCAATGAGATTACTTTTCGTCTTCCTTTTAACATTTAACCTTTATGGAGGTGTGAAACAAAATATATTCAATCTCTATCAAAACAAAAAATATGAAGATGCATGTAATACAGGTTTTAATGCTTTTAGCCGCTACAAAAAAGATGAAGAGTTTTTATCACTTTATGCTTTTTCATGTCTTAAAGCAGATTACATAGACAGACTCTCGTTACCTATAGCGATGTTAAAATTCTCTCCAGAATCAAGAGCTAACTCAGCTTATTTTTCTGTTATTTTCATGCAAAAAAAACTTTTATATCACGCTTTACTAGATCGTTATGATCTACCGGAGTTCCATCTACCTACAACCGACTATGTTCTTTCAAAAGTTTTTGATCTCTATGCAAAACTAGGCAAGCACGATCGAAAATCTGTTTACACCTTTGAAGATCCACAAAACAAAAAGATCTCTTATAAACTTTATTTGAAAAAAGACTATAAAATTGCTAAAATGGTCATCGAAGAATACTATGATACTTTACTCATTAAACGTCATGTATACTGGTAGGAATAACCAACATGGATAGAATTACAACAGATCTCTTGGCCAATGGTTCCATTATGAAGGGTCAAGTTGACAGACTCTTAGCAAAAGGGGTCAGTGAAAACTTAGTTTTGCGAGATATTATGCTCTCCGGTTTTATAACCATAGATAGACTTATCCGTTTTATTGTGCATCAAGTGCGTGATGGTGTTTATGATCTCTCTATTATTGACAACTATGACTATATTCAAGAGAGCGCCGTTCTTGCAAAGCTTGCTGAAGAGTTAAACCTACTGTTTGTCGATCTTGATGCTATCGATATGGATTATGAACTCATATCACAGGCACCTCTTTCTCAACTACAAAAATACAATGCTATCCCTATTGGGCACGATGATATGAGTATAACAATAGCGATCAATGATCCACTTAATATTGAAGCACAAGAAACGCTGCAACGGCTCTTTCCTAGAAAAATCGTCAGAATTGCTCTGGCAACAAAAAAGCAGATCTCATCATATCTCTATAAAATCAGTCTTAAAGACAGTGTCAAGGGGCTGATTAAAAAAATTCGTGAAGAGCTAAACTCCATCTCATCCCTAAAAGAGCAACAAGAAGCTTCTTCTATCTTACAACTTATCGATGTGATTCTTAAAACATGTATTAATGGTCGTGCAAGTGATATCCACATTGAACCGACGAAAAAAAACTGTGTTGTACGTGGCCGTGTAGATGGAAAACTAACGGAGATGTTTATCTTCGATAAAGATATCTATCCACCGTTAGCATCAAGACTTAAACTACTCTCAAACCTTGATATTGCTGAGAAAAGAAAACCTCAAGACGGGCGCTTTTCAACCCTTGTTGGTGCTAGAGAGTACGATTTTCGTATCTCTACTCTACCGATTCTTTATGGTGAATCGATTGTTATGAGGGTTCTTGACAAGCAAAAAGCTTTAGTCAAACTTGAAGACGCTGGAATGGATAAAGCTAGCTATAAAAAACTTATCAAAGGTCTGCAAGCACCTTATGGAATCATCCTAGTTACAGGTCCAACAGGATCTGGTAAGACAACGACACTTTATGGTGCTCTTAATGAGCTTAGAAATGTTGAAGACAAGATAATTACTGTTGAGGATCCTGTTGAATACAGGATGAACCTTATCCAACAAGTGCAGGTCAATGCAAAAGTTGGTCTTAGCTTTGCCGATGCGCTTCGTTCAATCTTGCGTCAAGACCCTGATAAAATCATGATCGGAGAGATTCGTGATCAAGAAACACTTGAGATCGCGATCAAAGCAGCTCTTACCGGTCACTTAGTCATTGCAACACTCCATACCAATGATGCAGTGAGTGCGATACCGCGTATGGCAGATATGGGAATCGAGCACTATCTCATTAGTGGTGCTCTCGTTGCGATACAGGCACAACGACTTGTTAGAAAAATTTGTCAGCACTGTAAAGTAGAAGATGAGCTTTCTGCATCCGTTTTAGAAAAGCTTCATGGAGTTGTCCCTGAAGGTACAAAGTTTTATAAAGGAAAAGGGTGTCGAGAATGTAACGAAAGTGGCTATATGGGTCGTGAAATGATCTGTGAAGTTTTACCGATTTCTGAAGAGATTTCGACACAGATTGCTAAGGGTGCTTCAAAAGATGCCATACTAGAACAGGCTAAAAAAGAGGGATTTGTCAATATCTTTCAAAACGGATTGCAAAAAGCGATTGATGGGATCACAAGCATTGAAGAAGTATTAAAGGTAGCAAAAGGATGATCTATTTTGAAGCAACAATACTAAAACAAGGGAAAAAAGAGGTCATTGGTCTTTATGCAGAGAATAAAAAAGAGGCTATGAATTATGCCAAGCTCAAATTTTCCGGTATTATCATCAAAGTTACTGAAGCACAAGAACCTCTTGAAGACAAATTCAAAAGAATAAAGGCTAATTTTCTTAAAAACTATCGCAAGAAAAAGATAAAACAAGATGCTCTTATCGCCGCTGTTAGGCAACTTGGGGTAATGACAAATGCAGGGATATCGATCCATGATTCCTTAACAGAAATTGCAAATGCTACAACCGATCAAGCATTAGAGAGTGTTTTTTCAAAAGTGGCTGATGATATCAACTCGGGACAATCACTCTCAGCCTCTCTTGAAAACTTTAGATTTGAAGTTGGAAATCTTACGATAGCCATGGTACAACTGGGTGAAAAAACAGGTAATCTAGATGACGCACTCTATGCTTTAGCAGATATGCTTGAAGAGATTCGCTCTAATATCATCAAGTTTAAAAAAGCGATGGCTTATCCTCGTAATGTTATGATTGCCATGGCTATAGCTTTCACTGTGCTTATCTCTTATGTTGTTCCACAATTTAAGACTATATTTGAAGAGTTGAAAGCCGAACTTCCACTTCCTACACAAATTTTATTAATGCTTGAGCATCTGTTTAACACTTACGGACAATACCTCCTTGTTCTACTTTTTTTAACATTTGTTACATCTAGGTATCTAATCAACAACTACGAACATATACGATTTGAATGGCACAAGTTTTTATTACAGATATACCTCATAAAAAATATTATCAAGTTTTCTACGCTTAATAGATTTACTCTTGTTTTCTCAGAGCTTATTCATGCCGGCATTCCTGTTGCAGAAGCTCTTGATACGGCCATTGGAATGATTGATAACCTTCCCCTCAAAAAAAAACTTTTAACTGTTAGAATAACTGTTGAAAAAGGTGGATCGCTTAATAAAGGTCTCAAAGAGACAGATCTGTTTGAAAATATGATTATCCAAATGGTAAGAGCTGGTGAGGAGAGTGGTACTCTTGATACTATGATCAAAAAAGTTGCCGAGTATTATAAAATGCGCTTTGATGCGATCATTGATGGTCTTAATGAAGCGATTGAACCTATTATGCTTCTCATGATTGCCGGTATGGTTATTTTACTTGCTCTTGGTATATTCTTGCCTATGTGGGATATGGGTAACGCTGTTCAAGGGCGTAGGTAGATTGTAAATTCCAATTTATCCAAGAGAGCATTTATGCTCCCTCGCGGCGCCTGAATTTTATAGAGTACTTTAGTGTCAAACTGTTTTTGCAAAACTTTTACACCTAATGCTTCACATTCATAATCAACCAAACGAACACTGCTATACTCAAATTCGATTTCATACACAACTTCATTAACATACTCATGAAGCGCAGCACCTGTTATCACATTATTGACAGCATCACTATAAGCCCGTACAAGACCACCTGTTCCTAGTTTTATACCGCCAAAGTAACGCACAACTATCACAGCTATATTAATCAACTTTTTACCTTGAAGTACCATCAAAGATGGTTTACCTGAAGTCCCTTTTGGTTCTCCATCATCACTTGAACTCTCTACAACCTGTCCAAATTCATTAAGGTATCTATAGGCTGTTACAAAATGTCTTGCTTTTGGATGTTCGTTTTGCAACTCTTGAAGTGTGTTTTCATACTCTGCATAGGGGATGAGGTGAGCTATAAATTTTGACTGCTTCACCTCGAGTGTAGATGTGTAGTGGTTTTGAATGGAGTACATCTATGCTATGTTTGTATAGACTTTTTGTACATCCTCATCATCTTCAAGACGCTCCAAAATCTTATCAACATCAGCTTGTTGCTCTTCACTGATTGTAATTGGTGTATTTGCCATTCGCTCCAGTGTTGCTTTCTTGATCTCTACCCCCATACATTCGAGTGCCTCGTTCATCGTACCAAAACTTGTATAATCAGCCGTAGCCAGCACAACCCCATCTTCCTCTTCAAGCTCTTCTAAACCTGCATCTATAAGCTCTAACTCCAACTCTTCAAGATCCATCCCCTCCTGAAGCTCAAACTCAAAAATAGCTTTTCTTGAGAACATAAACTCAAGGGATCCATTTGTTAACATCTCACCATTATTCTTATTTAAAATAGATTTGACATTAGCAACAGTTCTTGTGTTATTATCTGTAGCACATTCAATGAAAATCAAAACGCCATGAGGTGCCTTTGCCTCAAAGTTCACCTCTTTCATATCCTTGCTATCTTTTGCACTCGCACGTTTAATAGCGGCTTCTATATTGTCCTTTGGCATATTTTCCGCTTTAGCATTTAAGATTGCTGTACGGAGTTTTGGGTTTAAATCTGGATCAGCTCCACCCTCTTTTGCTGCCATCGTGATAACTTTTCCAAGCTTTGGAAACAGCTTAGACATATTTCCCCAGCGCTTCAGTTTTGATGCTTTTCGATATTCAAAAGCTCTACCCATCTCTTTCCTTTTTGAAAAATATTTGGAATTATACCATTTAGATGTATAATACGCTCTAAGGAAGATAAATGAATTTTGCATTTCGGTTAAAATATCGCTTTTTCAATGCTTTTCGTGAGATCTTTGTACATCATCACGGTTCATTGGAGTTCCGATCCAAGGTATTTGCTCTGATCATTGCAGCCAATGATAAGCCTCCAGTTGACTGTTTCATCATGGTTAAAGAGATGGGGATGGAGATCTATAACGATGATGAAGATAGAGTAAACCTTTTGATGCTGACAACCAAAGAGATTGTCCAAAAAATCCATGATAAAAATCATGATTTTAATATAGATCAGCTTGTTTATAAGATCCAACAAGACCTCGAAATTGTCCCAAGATATGCTCAAAAAATAGATATCAAAAGCTTAAAATCTCTCGTTGTTTTAACATATAATGAGGACACAATCGCGTATCAAGAGAGGATACTAGAGTTCTTATCAAATCTACAACAACAATACAATCCAAAAAAAAGGTAAAACGGTATGGATATACAAACACTAGCACTTCATGAAGGATACACTAAAGACACTCAAGGGACTATGGCTGTTCCAATCTATCAGACAACAGCCTATGAGTTTCGAGACGTTGAACATGCAGCGAACCTTTTTTCACTCAAAGAGCTAGGTAACATCTATACAAGACTCAATAATCCAACAACTGACGTTTTTGAAAAAAGGTTTGCTGCACTTGAAGGCGGTGCAGCGGCACTTGCAACCTCAAGTGGTATGAGTGCGATCTTTTACGCTATAGCTAATGCAGCTGCTGCAGGTGATAATATCATCTGCGCTAAACAACTTTATGGTGGAACATTGACACAAACTGCACATACACTCAAACGCTTCGGAATTGAGTCAAGATTTTTTAATGTTCACAACCCTGGTGAGATTGAAAACTTAATCGATACGAATACAAAAGTGATCTTTTTTGAATCACTCACCAATCCAAGCATCGATGTAGCTGACATTGAAGCAATTGTAGCTATTGCCAATAAACACAATATTCTCACTGTTGTAGATAATACCGTAGCAACCCCTGTGCTTTGCCAACCACTCTCTTGGGGAGTTGATATTGTAGTGCACAGCGCTTCTAAATACACAACAGGGCAAGGTTTAGCGATTGGCGGTATCTTGGTTGAGCGCAAAAATCTATTAGAAAAACTGCAAAACAATCCTCGCTATGCCCATTTTAACGAGCCCGATGAGTCCTACCACGGTCTTATTTATACAGAAGTAGGTCTTCCACCCTTTACACTTCGTGCAAGACTCTCACTCCTTCGCGATCTTGGTGCTGTAGTATCCCCTTTTAATGCATGGCTCTTTATTCAAGGGATGGAGACTTTAGCACTGCGTATGCAAGAACACTCTAAAAATGCTCTTGCATTAGCAGAGTTTTTAGAATCACACCCAAAAGTAAAAAAAGTAAACTACCCAGGTTTAAAAAGTAATGTAAACTATGATATGGCACAAAAATATTTTAAAAATGGGCTTAGTAGCGGGCTTTTGAGTTTTGAAGTTGCATCTTTAGAAGAAGCTACCAAAATCGTCAATGCTACAAAGCTCTATTCGCTTGTTGTCAATATCGGTGACAGCAAATCGATCATCACCCACCCTGCTTCCACAACACACCAACAACTCTCAGATGAGGAGCTCAAAGCGTGTGGTGTACCAAGCGGACTGATTCGAATCAGTTGTGGGTTAGAGAGTGCTAATGATCTGATCGAAGATATCAAACAAGCGTTAAATGCTTAGATTAAGGGAGTTTTGTTACAATACTCTCTTGAAAAATACACAAAATTTATAAGAGCATATAATTTGAGTCTAAACCTACAAACATATACTGAGCACTTTACAAATCCCCTTTATCTTGAAAGTGGACGTATCCTTGAGCCTTATGATATCGTTTATGAAACTTATGGCTCTTTAAATGAGGACAAAACTAATGTAATTGTTATTTGTCACGCACTCACAGGCTCACACCACGCTGCAGGCACATATAAGGATGAGAGCAAAGCGGGATGGTGGAATGGGCTTACAGGTCCTGGTAAAGTGATAGATACGGATAAATACTTTGTTATATGCTCCAATGTTATCGGTAGCTGTTTTGGTTCCACTGGTCCCATGAGCACACAACATCCACACCATGAACCTTATCGCTACAAATTTCCTGTTGTGAGCATTAAAGACATGGTAAAAGCTCAAAGAATCCTCTTTGACAGACTTGATATCCACCGTGTAGAAGCGATCATCGGCGGGAGTATGGGTGGTATGCAGGCTTTACAGTTTGCTATTCATTATCCAAACTTTGCAAAAAAAATCATCGCTTTGGCAACCACCCATGCAACCCAACCATGGGCGATAGCATTTAATAAAGTAGCTCAAGAGGCGATCCTTAAAGATCCAGACTTTCAGCATGGGTATTACGATCCAGATCTTATTAAAGAACAAGGTCTTGCAGGGATGGCTATTGGACGTATGGCTGGTCATATCAGTTTCTTATCACCCGAATCTATGCGTCAAAAATTTGGGAGAGAATATAAAAGAACGGATGGTTTGTATGAGTTGTTTGGAAAGTTTCAAGTAGAATCCTATTTGGAATATAACGGTTATAACTTTACCAAATGGTTTGATCCGCTCTCTTATCTCTATATTACAAAAGCGATCAATATATACGATCTTTCACGCGGATTTGATTCTTTATCGCAAGCTTTATCAAAAATCACTGCCGATTTGCATCTTATAAGCTTTCAAAACGATCTGCTTTTTAAAGATTTTGAGATGCAGGAGATTGCAAATACAATGAAGCAGCTACGAAAAACAAACCATTTCTATTTTAATGTTGAAAGTTCTTATGGTCATGATGCATTTTTAGTAGAATTAGACAAATTTGACTTTTATATCAAAGAGGTACTCAATGGCTGAAAAAAAAGAGAGCTTTGAAACAAAACTTGAAAACGCAAAGAAGATACTTGAGCAACTGCTCGATCCCAACATCACGATAGAAAAAAGTGTTAAAGCGTATGAACAAGGGATGCAGGAGCTTCAAGATGCCCAAAAAATTCTAGAAAATGCACAACTCAAGATCCAAGAGATCAAAAATAACGAGTCATGAAAGTTGCAGTCTTACAATTAAGCTCGCAGGGGCTTAGTTCTACAAAACTTCTTAACTATGTACGCATAGCACATAAAAAAAATGTCAAACTACTCCTTCTAGGGGAATATATCCTCAATCCTTTTTTTCACGAACTCACACAAATGTCAAAAAGGATGATTAAAGAGCAGGCAAAACACCAAATAAAAATTCTCAAAGAGCTTGCAGTATCATATAACATGATTATTGTTGCACCTATAGTTACATTCAAAAAAGATCAAGTACTTAAAATGGTAGCAAAAATTTCACCAACATCAACTGCCTATTACCAACAACAAATTCTCATAAATTATCCCCATTGGAATGAAGAAAAATTTTTTGATAACAGTATAAGCACCCCTTTAACGCCCTATGTCTTTAAAGTAGAAAATATCAAATTTGCCATCCTTAGTGGATTTGAACTCCATTTTGATGATTTTTTTCAAAAACTTCGTAAAAAAAATATCGACTGTATCTTAGTACCAAGTGTAGCTACATTTGACTCTTATGAGCGATGGAAAGCACTCTCATGCATGCGCTCATTTACAAATAACTGCTATATTTTACGGGCAAATCGTATTGGAGAATACAATAACGACACTCATGGAGTATGGAAATTTTATGGTGATTCTTTTTTGAGCTCACCAGACGGTGAACTACTCACTCATTTAGGTAATAAAGAGGAGCTAATGATTGCAGAGATTCAACACTCAACAGTCAAAGAGGCAAAAAAAAGATGGGGCTTTTTAGAAGCACTTAAGAAACGGGAAAAATCGAACTAAAGGGTTAAGCATGATGCGGTATTTTCACAGGCAGGTACAACTTTGGGGTGAAGAAACACAAAAAAAACTACAAAAAAAATCTATTGCTATTATAGGCTCAGGTGGTCTTGGTTCCTCTTTGGCATTTGCACTTGGAGCATCAGGGATTGCAGAGATACATATGGTTGATTTTGATGCAGTCAGTTTACACAATATACACCGTCAAATCGCTTTTAAAACCGGTGATGAAGGTAAAAATAAAGCACAGATCAATGCAAACATTATAGAGGAAAGATCTCCATATACTAAAGCTATAGCACACGAATGTGATTTTACAACATGGGTAGCTAAAAACATCGATATTGATCTTATCATTGATGCAACAGACAATCTTCCATCAAGGGGAGAGATAAACGAATACGCTAAAGAAAAAAACTCACCATGGATTTACGGAAGTGTAGAAGCATTTCACGGTCAAGTAGCCTTTATAGACAAAAGCTCATTTTCTGATGCATTTAAAATTATCACAAAAACACCAGCAGGGATTGCTGCCCCAATTGTGATGCATATCGCTTCACTACAGGCTAATCTAGCACTAAGATATCTTGCAGGATTGAATGTAAAAAAAGATCTACTCTACTATCTGTTTTTTAACGATGAAGGGGAACTAATAACACAAAAGTTCATGTTGCCAAAATAAAAAGAATTTAAAACCTCAATCCCAACTAGGCAGCGACCTACATTTCCACACCCGGAGGGTGCAGTATTATCAGCGATGAGAGG
>VCAY01000013.1 GCA_013607635.1 Campylobacterota bacterium | reverse complement strand
AGATTTCAACTTTTTTAACTACAAAAAATTAAATTGCCTACTTTTGTGGGAATCTGCAAGTGGCTCTAATCTTTTGTGATTTTATTTTAACTCAAAGGGATATCTATGTTATTACACCCACCTTTAGCACATTTTGCGATTGTTTTACCGGTAGTCGCATCTGTTTTTGGTCTTCTTTATCTTATGAACAGATCAGAAACAATGTCAAAAATTGCAGCAAGAACGGCAGTTGCTGCCGCAATTGCGATGATAGCTGTATGGTATACAGGAAACCAGTCCGGTCCACTTATTTATAACTTTCTTGATACTTCAGGCAAAGAGGAGTTACTTGAACATAAACAACTCGGGTTATATCTTGCTGTTGCGATGACAGTTGTTGCACTCATGCAGGCTGCGGGCTGCAAAATGAAAAACTTTGCTATCCAAGCACTTGGTATCATACTTACTGTCGGTGTGATGGCTACAACTTTCTTGCAAGGAAAACATGGTGGAGAGATCGTTTATGAGCATGGAAAACCATTTCAAATGACACAACTTCAAAACTATATCGAAAACGATGAAGATCTCGATATGGCGGATGATGAAGAGAAAGTGGGAATCATCAAAGAAGCGATCCTCTCAATAGGTGAAGCAACTTGTGAAAAGATTGGCTGCAAAGCTGATGAAAAAGAGGATGAAGAGGAGTGATGAGCCAATGCAGAATATTCAGATAGAACAAATAAAAAAAGAGCTTGGGAAGTACCAAAGCGGTGAAAACTCAAACACAAAAGATCTTCTGAAGTATCTGCAAGAATCCTCGTTATGGCTAAAAGGAAAATTGAGCAAATGAAGATCGTTGTAACACAAACTTTTGAGCAACAGATGCAAGACATTTTAGAGAATATGCTCACGCAAGAGCCCGAAACTGTCCAGAGCTTTAAAATATACCTCGATACTATTTTACTCAACATACCGACAAAAGCAGCCAAATACAAGCAATCAACCCTCATGGGTAGTGAACATGTTCAAGAGATTGAACATGAAGGGTATAAGATACCCTTTTATCACGATAAACAAAATAACACGTACGTTATTTTAGGGATTATAAAAGTGTTATAAATATTGTTGCTTGCATGTTTTTTAAATATTTGTGTTTCAATAAGTAACTCCATTAAAATGTTTTCACATTTTTCTGTATAATGTTGTCTGCTGCAAATTATAATTAATGTATAAAATGGCATAATGCTTACTTGAAAAACTTATTGACTAATAGCAATAGCCAATCTTACAAAGGAGAAAATATGGATAAAAAATCTCAAACAGATACTTTATCTAACAATACTGAAAAAAAAAGTGTTGGAAGAAGAGATTTCTTCAAAAAAACAGCTGCTTTGGCTGGAACAGCTTTGCTGGCTTCAAATGCTACTGCAGATGAAAATAGCGGTGGTGAGGGTGACAAAGCGATCCTTGAAATGCCGGAATGGGCTACTAAGTGGGGTGATCCACTCACTAAAAACCTTTATGGAATGCCATCAAAATATGAGCATAATGTAACAAGAAGATACACTAAGCTACTAGCTTCTGGTAACTTTAGAGCTTCTATTGCAGTAACACCGATCCAAGAATCGATGGGTATCATCACACCAAATGGTCTTTTCTTCTCTCGTTCGCATGGCGGTACTGCACATATCGACCCAAATGAACACAGATTGATGATTACCGGCTTAGAGAAATCTTTGGTACTCACCATGGATGAGCTTAAACGTTACCCAAGCGTAACTCGTACACACTTTATCGAATGTCCGGCAAATAGTGGACAAGAGTGGAGAGGGCCACAATACAACTCTGTTCAGTTCTCAAAAGGGTTCATGTCTTGTGCAGAGTGGACCGGTGTTTATATCAAAGATATCCTTAAAGGTTTAGGTTACAACAAAGACAACATTGGCAAACTTTGGATGCTTGCAGAGGGTGGAGACTCTTCTAAGATGGGTAGAACTATCCCTATGGAAAAAGTTTGGGATGATGCGATGGTCGTTTGGGGTCAAAACGGTGAAGCACTTCGCCCAGAACAAGGATACCCTATCCGTTTACTTGTTCCTGGTTGGGAAGGTAACCTTTGTGTAAAATGGCTAAGAAGACTCGACTTTGCTAACGAGCCTTGGTATTGTAAAGAGGAGACTTCTAAGTATACGGTTCTTAAATCTGATGGTAAGATCCAACAACACACTTATGCAAATGAAGTAAACTCCACGGTAACTTCACCATCTCCGGAGATTGACTGGTCAAACCTCAAAGAGGGTGATGTTGTAGAGATCGAAGGTCTTGCATGGTCTGGTATGGGTACGATTACAAAAGTTGATCTTTCATTTGACGGTGGTAAAAACTATGTGGAAGCACAACTTAAAGGTTTAGTACTTCCAAAATGTTGGACAAGATGGTCTTATATCTTTACGATCCCTAAAAACTTCCAAAATCCAGATGGAAGCCAGCTACTTCTTACATCTCGTGCTATGGATGATGCTGGATATATTCAACCAACAGTTGATCAGGAGCTAACAAAAGTTGGTGTTGAAGCGGTTTATCACAGAAATGCAGTTGAAACTTGGAGAGTTGAAAAAGATGGAAAAGTGAACCATGTACAAGTACGCTCCGACCTTACTCGTGATGCCGATGGCAATGTGATTATTAAGAAAGGGGACGCGTAATGATAAAAATAACTAACAAACTCTTTTTATCGGCTGCAGCTGCTGCGATTGTTGTTGCAGGCTTTATAGGATGTAACGAGGGAGTTGCTCCAACGAAACAAGAGATAGATGGTGGTATAAGCTACCCGGTGGCTAATGGCAAAACAGGGCCTTATTATGTAAACACGCAGGTAGAAAATTACTCTATCAACAATGGTCGTACACCTACGAAAGATGAGTATAATGCCTGGAATACAGATGTGATGTCTGATGGTACAGGTCTTCCTGAAGGGCAAGGTAGTGTTTCTGAGGGTGAAGAGGTCTATGAAGAAAAATGTGTTATGTGTCATGGAGACTTTGGAAGTGGTGGCGGTGGATATCCGGCACTCTCTAAAGGTAATGCTGAGGAGATGCATAAGACACTTACTTACCAAAGACTCACCCCTGATGCAGATGGACCAAAAAGGTTTTTTGGAAGTTTTTGGGCAACTCCAAGTACATTATGGTGGTATATCAAAGATGGTATGCCTCACCCAGCAACAGGAACCTTGACTGATGATGAAGTGTATGCGTTAGTTGCCTATACTTTGAACATCAATGAAATGCAAATTGATGGCGAAGATGTTGATGATGAATATGTACTTGATCGTGAAAAATTCTTAAAAATTAAAATGCCTGCAAAAGATGACTATGTTCCTAACATAGATGGTCCAAATGGTGTAGAAAATGTACGCAAGTACTATTCAAATCCTGCAAACTTTGGCGCTATTAGACTTAAAAAAGGTGAAGAGCCTTGTATGAAAGATTGTCAAGAGCCTACTGCAAAAGTTGCAGGGATCACTGTTGGTATAAGCGAGTTTTACCCACCACTCTCTGCAGCAAGAGATCTTCCACAAGAAGAAGAGGGGAGCGCTTCATTTGATGCAAAAGCAGCTTATGCAGAGTCTTGCGCAATGTGTCACGACACAGGTGCTGCTCCAGCTCCAGGGGACAAAGCTGCTTGGGAAGGGATCTTGGCGCAAGGTATGGATACGGTTTATAACAATGCGATACATGGCACAGATGCTGGTATGCCGGCAAAAGGCGGTTCGTCGCTTAGCGATAAACAAGTTAAGCTTATAGTTGATTACATCGTTAATCAAAGCAAATAAATCTCAAATAAAGGAAAGATGATGAAAAGAAGAGAATTTTTAAGTATGACAGTAGGTGCACTTGCGTTAGCAGTTGTACCTGCAAGCGTAAAAGCGGAAGATTTTAGAAAATCTAAGCCGGCTGTATGGAGTGCAAAAACTGTTGATGATGCGATTAAAGCGCTTTATGGTACAAATGAGCTTACAATGAGCAATGTAAAACTTATAACTGCAAAAGTTCCATCTGACAGCCCTAAAAAAGCTGTTGCAAGCAACGGTGGTGCTATCCCTGTAGATTTCTCAGTTTCTGTACCTGCTAAAACGGTATCTGTTTACCAAGACTCTAACCCAGAAGCTGCTGTTTGTGTTATCGATGTAACAAAATATGACACTATGAACTACTCTATCAAGATCAAAATGGCTAAATCTGGTACGATTACTGTTGTAGCTGAAGGAACAGACGGTAAGTTATACGCTGCTAAACAAACTCTTGATGTTGCTCTTGGTGGATGTGAAGGTTAATCAACCTTTTCATATTATTGAAAAAGAATAAAATATAAGGATAGAAAATGTCTAAAATCAAAGTAAAAGCGAAATTAAAAGGTGGTATGCTTAAAGTTAAAGCTATGGCTAAACATGAGATGTCAACATACAACATAGCTGAGAAAAAAACAGGTAATAGAGATAATGCGAACTTCA
Source organism: Campylobacterota bacterium (assembly GCA_013607635.1). Lineage (GTDB taxonomy): Bacteria > Campylobacterota > Campylobacteria > Campylobacterales > Sulfurimonadaceae > Sulfurimonas. The sequence goes on along the minus strand of VCAY01000013.1, from coordinate 27,560 downwards.
TTACTCATATCTCTGCTACTATCAACGGTGAGACTGTGTGGGATATGTCAACTTCTCAGTTTCTTTCTAAAAACCCGATCTTCAAGTTTAATCTTAAAGGGATCGGTGCAAAAGGTGATAAAGTTGTTATGGTTGCTGTAGATAGAAAAGGCAATACTCTTAAAGGTAAAGGGAAAATCAAATAATTTCACCCTCTCTTCTACAATTCCCCTTTGGGGGAGTAGATCTCTCTTCATAACTTCTTAACTACTTTGAAGGCTTATATATGTTCAACAAATTTTTTTACATCTTCCTAACTTTTTCACTTTTAAATACGCAGCTTTTTTCTCAGGTTATAGACCTCGACAAAGCAATCAATAAACTTAAAACAAACAATAAAACACTCATGATCTACCTACACAAAACAGGGTGCCCTTACTGCGAAAGACTCGAAGAGTTCACCTTTGATGATGATAAGGTTGCAGCATATATGAAAAAACATTTTGTATTACTCTCTTTTAACGCTTCGATCAAAAAAGATAAAGTGGTCTATAAAAAAGAATGGTTTTCAAATAAAAAATTTGGAGAGCATCTTGGCTATGACTTCTATCCTGTTGTACTTTTTATAAACAAAAAAGGTGAGATTATACAAACAGCTCTTGGCTATATTGAAGAGGATCAATTTTTAACTATCTTGCACGAGGCGGCATCAAAATCCAATAAAGAATGAGACAACAAATAAAATGAACGGTAAAGTTTTAAAGCTCTATATCACTAAAAACGGCACAAAAAGAGTAAGGGAAGAAGTAGAAACCATTACAGTTGATAACAATGGGGTAGTTGATGATAAGTTTTATGCTAAAAACTTACAGCGATCCGTATTGATTACTGCAGTGCAAAGCTATGAACTTGCTAAAACCAAAGAGATTGACCTACCTTTTGGATCTTTAGGAGAAAATATCTTGATAGATATCAATCCCTATAGTTTACTTCCTGGACAACAGCTTATTATTGGAGAGACAGTACTAGAAATCACACAAAACTGTACACTCTGTAAAGGGCTCTCCAGTGTTAATCCTGCACTCCCTAAAGTGCTTAAAAACGATAGAGGGATCTTTGCGAAGGTTGTTAGTGGCAAATCTCAAATATCTCTTGGTGATCAAGTAAAATTTTAAGCTATTAATTTTTTTATATTAAAAAAATGATATAGTACACTTTGTAACCAACAATTTTAGAGGCAAGTAATGAATTTACAAAAATTTTTAACAGAGTATGGAGAGCATGTTCCTGGTTATGATGTCACCGTTATTAACGAGAGAGAAGCAAGAGCAGCAGCTGGCATTTTGTTTATGCTTGGCATGATCGTTATCTTTGTAGGGATCGGTTACAACCATATTATCGTTGCTCGTGTATATCTGGCTTTTTTGTTTATCGATTTTACGGCAAGAGTGATTTCACCTAACTATTCCCCATCTTTACTTCTTGGTAAATTTTCCGTACGCAACCAAAAACCTGAATATGCTGGAGGATTGCAAAAAAGATTTGCATGGGCACTTGGATGGTTTATCTCACTTCCGATGATGTGGTGGTTTGTACTACACTGGGATATCACCTTCTACAAGGTCATGGTGTGTGTTTTGTGTCTGACACTGATGTTTTTAGAAGCTGCATTTTCAATATGTGTAGGGTGTATGATCTATAAAGCTATTACAGGGGAAAATCCTCAACACTGCCCAGGAGGAGTGTGTGAAGTGCAATTACGAGAGCCTATTCAGATGTTTAACCCTATCCAAAAGGTTATTGCGCTTGTTACTATCACAGCACTTACCGTAGGTCTTTACCTCTTTTTGGCAAAAACAGAGTCAAAAACTTTCTTTGGAGAGTTTTTACATGAAGCAGTGCTGACAAAAGTGCAACTGCAAAAAGAACAGGACGAAGCGTACGAACGTGAAATGGCAAAAGAGTTTGGGGAGGATGAGGAGGACTTTTAAGTCGTTACTCTGCGCTATAATACCGCAACACCCCGTCCATATTTGATCCCATATTTAAAAGAACCATATCTGCAACCACCAAAGATGCCATCGCCTCACACACAATCGTGCCACGAATCGCTACACAAGGGTCGTGTCTACCTTTAAGGGAAAAATCAACCTCTTCATTGGATGTTGTAACAGTATGCTGCTGTTGAAAGATCGATGGAGTCGGTTTAAAATAAACATTTAAGATAACATCATCGCCGTTACTGACTCCACCCAAGATACCACCGGCATGGTTACTTTCAAAACCGTTGGCTCGTATTTGGTCGTTATTTTGACTCCCTGTGTTCTTTGCACTCAAACAGCCATCACCTATCTCTACTGCTTTAACGGCATTGATACCCATCATAGCATCAGCGAGAACACCATCGAGTTTATAATAAAGCGGCTGGCCTAAACCAACAGGAACATTTTTAATCACAACACGACTTACACCACCTACAGAATCGTGTCTGTTTTTCGCTTCTAATATGGCATCTTTTTGCGCTTGCTCTGCATCGCTATCAAGCGCGTAGATAATGCTACTTTTTGCCGCTTCATAATCAAACCGATCACCTTTGATGCCTGCAACCTCACTAATACCGCTTAAAACTTCGATCCCCAGCTCTTTTAACATCAGTTTGGCTATCGCACCGGCAGCAACGCGTGCAGCGGTTTCTCTAGCAGAACTGCGTCCACCGCCACGGTAATCTCTGATGCCGTATTTGTGAAAGTAAGTAAAATCAGCGTGTCCAGGGCGAAATACATCTTTAATGTTGCTGTAATCTTTAGACTTTTGGTTGGTATTAAAGATCACCATCGCAATAGGTGTACCGGTAGATTTACCCTCAAACACACCGCTTAGTATCTCTACCTTGTCTGCCTCTTTTCTTGCTGTTTCAAATTCACTCTTGCCCGGTTTTCTTCGATCGAGTTCACTTTGAATATATACCTCATCGATCTCTAAACCCGCCGGTACACCATCCAAAATACACCCCAGTGCTTTACCGTGTGATTCCCCAAAGGTGGAAAATCGCAATCTCATACCAAAACTGTTCAACTATTTTTCCTTTTTAAGTATCGCTATAGCTAACTTTGCCGCTTCTTGTTGTGCAATTTTTTTACTTTTTCCAAGAGCTTTGGCATACTCCCTTCCCTCGATATACACACCCACTTCAAACTCTTTTTGGTGATCCGGACCACGTGAAGCTAGTACTCTATACTCAGGTGTAATTCCAAAGCGCGCTTGTGTAAGCTCTTGCAGTGTTGTTTTGTGGTCTCTAAAGAGTGAATCAAGTGATATCTCATCGTGATTCTCTTCAATAAGCTTTATCGCTATCTCTTGAACCTTTTTGAGCCCCGCTTCAAGATAAACCGCCCCCATAATAGCCTCAAAAGCATTGGAGAGCAAAGAGGGCTTACTCCGACCACCATTGTTATCTTCGGCATTGGACATCAGGATATAATCACCTAAATGAAGTGCGCGTGCGAGTTTGTCAAACCCTGTTTCATTTACAAGTGATGCGCGTATTTTTGAGAGTTTTCCCTCATCAGAGTTTCTAAATTTTCTAAAAAGATACTCACCCACAACAAGATCGAGTACCGCATCACCCAAAAACTCTAAACGCTCATTATCGTAGGGCTGTTTATAACTTTTATGTGTCAGCGCTTCGATAATAAGATTTTTATCCTCAAACTCATACTCGAGTCTCTTCTCCAAGCTATCTATCTTTTTATGCATAAAAGATCCTTATCCTTTCTTTTTTATAACCTCAGCAGCTTGTTTAGCCAAAACATCACACCTTTCATTCTCTTTGTGTCCAGCGTGCCCACGAACCCAAGTTGCATGTATCTTATGTGGCTTGGCAACCTCTATGTACTCACGCCAAAGATCGGGGTTTTTCACTTTTTTAAAATCTTTTTTGATCCAATTCTCAAGCCACTCATTAATCCCTTTGACCACATAAGAGGAGTCGCTCACTATATCGACCTCGCAAGGCTCTTTTAAAGCTTTTAGCCCATCGATCACACCCAAAAGCTCCATACGGTTATTTGTTGTGTGCTCAAACCCCTTGCTAAGCTCTTTTTCTTTCTCACCATAACGCAAGATCACACCATAACCACCAGGACCTGGATTGCCTAAGGCACTACCGTCACTGAAAAGAGTTACTCTCTTCACCAAACTCCCTCATATAATCTCTTGACAAAAAGAGCTCAACTGTAGCGCTGTCAATAGCATGGCAGCTGCTGCAACGATTAAATGCAAATGGATACTCCCGTTTACACTCCAAACACATATACTCAAACCCAAGTGTTGCATTGGCTCTTTTTTGCAACTTGATCAAGATATCAAACTCAAACACAGAACTGCTGTTGGCAAGTTCAACATCCCCTCTGGCACTATAGAGTTCTCGTAGATATCCATTTTGCGAAATTATATCCAAATTCAGATGTTGCACTTCTAAATTCCAAAGTACTTGTGTCAAATTTTGTACCTTTGTAAGATCCAAGTGCTCCCATGCCACTTCCGGATCTACTTGAAAAAGATACTCAAAGATCATAGAGGTCAAACTGTGATCTTTGTTGTATATCTCCAAAAGCTTTTCTATCTTCTCCTTTTGTTTGATCTGTGTATCACTAAGCACTTTAAGAGCTTGAAGATAATGGGTCTCAACCACAATCTCTTTACCAAGCTCCTCTAAAGGCTCCAGCACCTCTAAAGCCGCATCATAATCCCTCATATACTCATACACGAGCAAAAGGTAGTGCAAAGCCTCAGGGGTTCTTGGATTGTGTTGAAGAATCTCTAAAAAGATCTGTTTACTTCGCTCTAAAAAACCCGCTTTAAAATAGGTTTTTCCAAGCAAAAACATAACCTCTTTGGGATTGGATTTTTTTTGACTTTCTAGTATCTCATTGTATATCTCTATCGTTTTTTCAAACTCTCCGTTTTTATAGTAAGCGTTAGCTAGTAACATCCAAGGTTTTTTTGAAAGACCACCATTTGATATAAGCACTTTAAGTTCATTTTTAGAAGGCTGCGTATGAAACTGCTCTAAAAACTTCCCTATGCGCTTAGTATCCTCTTTTTGTCTGTGTCTCCCCCACCAATAAGAGATAAAAGTGATAACAAAAATGATAGCAAAAAAGAGGATAATTGAAAAAAGGGGATCGCGAAACTCTATAAAAAATGTACCCATCAGCTATAAACCACAACCCCGTAATCATCTTTGAGATTATAAAAACTGCAATCTTGTGTGATCTCAAGATTTTTCAGCTTCCCTAGATGGATCAATGCATTGTTTGGAATCACAATACCGTTTTCAATAAAAAACTTCCTGATGTTCACAAACCTTACATCTTCAACAAACTTGTACTCAAACTCTCTGTAAAGTCGCATCTTATCACTTATGAATATATGTTCATTAACATGGAGTTGATCGGAAGCATATTTAATAGGTAAAAAACCGGAAAGGTCCGTAAGTATCTCCTCGATGTGCTGATACTTATCGGGGAGTCTATTTTTTTGAACAAAAAGATACTTGTTGTTGAGTTTAATGTTGGGAGTATCTTTCCAATATTTGTAAGCAGGGTTGATATGCCAAGCTTTTTATACACCTCTTTGTAAAACCAATAAGAGTTCAGTGTATCTGGCAAAGCTGACATATATCCCCCTCTTTCAATCTGCTTAAAATATTATAGTCTTTTTTTTCAAACAGATATATTAAAGGGGATTAAAAAAGGTTATGAAAAAGCTGCTACAACAACTTTCGTGACAATAAAACCACCAACTACAAGCCATGCAAACATCGCTCCGGCAGTATAAAGTGGTGCAAGTCCCAGCCCTTTGAATTTTGAGAAGATGGTTCCCATACCAAGAGCTGTCATCGCCATTGTAAGCAAGAAAGTATCTATTTTATTGATATTAGCGATTAAACCATTGATCATAACTGCCAAATCAGAAGGGTGTGCAGCTTTTAGATCAAAAAGATTCACTAAAATGGAATAAAATCCAACCATACCAATAAAATAAACAGCAAACCAAGGAATTGTAAGCCCTGCCTTGGTCGCTTCACCCCCCTCTTTTTTGGCTGTATAGGAAAGATAAATTCCCAATACAATCAACATAGGAGCAATCAAAATAACGCGCGTCATCTTTACAATAACGGCAGAGTGTGCCATCGACTCTGGTGCGCCGGGAATCGATGCAGGAACAGCAACAACCTGTGCAACTTCATGAATCGTACCACCTACATAGATACCAAATTCCTGTTGTGTCATGTGCAAAAAGCCTGTTGCCGGTTTGATGATTGTTTCATATAAAACAGGATATAAAAACATTGAGATCGTACCAAAAAGCACAACCATTGAAACAGCAACAGCTGTTTTATGCCCTTCGGCTTTTAGTACAGGTTCTGTTGCTAAAACTGCTGCAGCACCACAAACAGACGCCCCTGAAGCAGTCAACATCGCTGTATCTTTTTCCATTTTAAATATTTTATACCCTAGCCATGAGCCTATAATCATCGTTGAAGAGAGCATAACGACAGACACGGTAAAACCGCTCAACCCTACATCCATCATCTCTTGAAATGTGATACGAAAGCCGTAAAATACGATCGCGAAACGAAGAATCTTTTTTCCTGAAAAAACAATTCCATTACCCCACTCACTTGGGATATGATGATGCAAAGTATTTGCGTAAAAAATACCCATTACAATACCGATAACAAGCGGTGAAAGTCCTAGGTTTTTGATAAATGATATATCTGCGATCATTGTTGCCGCTGCTGCGAAGATAGCAACAAAAATGATCCCAGAGATAGTACCTTTTCTATTTTCTGCAGAAAATGGCATAAAATCTCCTTGATTTTGTCAATTTTTAGGTGGCAATTTTATCGAAATTTTGTTTTATTTCACTTGAAGTAAGGGATTATATTACTCACCAATCCCATCCCATGAGGAGAGGATTGAGTTGTTTTGTGCTAAAAGGCGTTTACTTCAGCGTGTCACTGCCAGGGAAGATAAAAGTTGTTTTTCGATCAACTGCGATCTTTTTGCTTTTCTTACCATCTTTATCGAGTGCATAAGCATGAATGGTAACTGGGATGATAGTGTCTTCCTGCTTATGTTTTGCCATGTTGTCCGTTGTTCTGAGAATTACAATTTTTTTCTTAATTTTACCTGGAACTACCGGAAACGGATGTACTGGTCTAGAGATACTGATCTTACCGTTGTATCCTTTAGGAACAATGACATCAAAATAGTATTTTTGTTTCTCTTGCTGAATATTTTGCATCAAAAATGTGTAGGAGTTCTCTATGAGAGTTTTACCATCCTCGGTCTTTTCAATCGTGTAGGCAACAGTGTCTTTGTTGATGTTTAACAACATGTGCTCTTTTGTTGTACCCATCCATCCAAGTGCAATTGTAATGAGAAGAAGGATAACCCCGTAGCCGATAACTTTTGGTCTAAAGAAATGGGTTTTCCCTTTTTGCTCAACGATCTCATAATCACTCGACCATGTAACAAGTGAAGGCTTGCCAAGTTTACCCATCACCGTTGTACAAGCATCGACACACTCCAAACAGTTGATACACTCAAGCTGCAACCCTTTACGGATGTCGATATGTGTCGGACAAACAGTTACACACTTCTCACATGTTGTACATTCCGAGTTTGGATTGGCTTCACGTAGATTATTTTGTTTGGTAAAAAGTTTTTTATATTGCCCATTACCCTCATCTTCATAAATTGTACCACCTCGATGCTCATCATAGATCGCCATAACGGTATGATCATCATAAAGCACCGACTGCACACGAGAATATGGACACACATAGACACAAAAGTTCTCTTTCAAAAAGACAATATCGTAAATCAAAAAGATAGCAACACCCACAACAAAACCGATCATCACCATGTGATCTGCCGGATTATTCAAATAGGCAAAAAAGTCTTGCGGCGGTACAAAATACCACATAAAATCAGCTCCGGCAATAAGTGCCAATACTGTCCAAATAATAATGGCCAACGTCTTTTTCACTTTATTTTCAGGCTTGCTCATATCTGGCTCTTGCTGTTTATTACCGATACGCTTACGCAGCTTTAAAAGTTTTGTCTCAATCAAGTCACGATAAACCACCCTAAAGATCGTCTGTGGACACAGCCATCCACAAAAAACACGTCCACCCACAACCGTCATACCAAAGATACTGATAAACAACAGCATCAACAAAAACGGCATAAGATACAACTCTTGCATATCAAACTGAATAAATGCAAGATGAAGCTTCATCTTGTCAAAACTAAACAAGAAGAGATGATTTCCATTGATTTGGATCCAAGGTACCACCAAAGATAATATAGTGGCAATCCCGTACATATAATACCGTTTGATTCTCCACGATGTCGGTATATCTATCGCTTTAGACTCTGTCTTTTGACTCATTCTTTTGTTTCTCCTATCTTATTTTGGGCACACTATCGTATTGATCAGATGCTCTTCACCATTATCGGGCAAGTTAGTTAAAAGTGATCCAACAGCGATCTGCTTCATCTCTCGGGATTCGATATAATCTTTAAGCGAGCTCCTGCTTACCCCAAGGATCCGCGCCATCTCACTAACACTTTTTCCCTCTTTGATATACTCTATAATCTCATTGAAATAAACATCAAATTTTGAACTCGACTTGCTTCCTTTTGGTCGTCCAATTGAGCGTTTTGCATCCTCTTGAAGCCTTTGACGCAGATGATCCATCAAACCCAATACCATCATCACACTACTTTGATCGCTCATTATAACATTTTGTTTTATAAAATGAACTTCAAATTGGTTTCTTAGCAAACATGAAAACATCTGAATAAGATCCCCCATGTGTGTTGTTAAAACCCAAACATCACTGAAAAGCAGTGTCGAATTTTGGTGTGATTGGAAGTATTTGGTGACATGCTCTCTTTGATCAAGAGTTTTGTTTTGCGAAGTGTGATCGATAAACTCATCATCAATAACCAAGTTGTTCGCCTGTGCGTATGAATTGATCAACTGTAGTTGTTCATGAACAGCATCAAAATTCTTCTCTGTGCGAATATAAGCTATAGTCATTAACGAAGTAACTCCATTTATTATCGATTTTCATCGTCATTATAGCCATTTATGATGATAAAAGTCAATAATTATTACAATTATTTCGTCAATTTTGCTTAACTTTACTCCAAAAGAGAAGTTTCACAGCAGTTTTTATGCTCAAAATTGGTAAAATGAAGAACTTTATTATAACGCTACATGTAAAGACAGATATCGATGCAAACAAAAGAGCATATTTTACAAACAATCAAAAAACGCCCCCTTATCATTGACGGTGCTATGGGAACACAGCTCCAACAGCGCCATGAACAGATCCCAACTGAAGCATGGGAAGGTAATGAGGGGTGCAATGAGCTGTTAAATGTTACCGCACCTGAAGTGATGCGTGATATTTTTCATGCATATCTCACCGCCGGAGCCGATCTTATCACCACCAACACCTTTGGCTCATTTAGCTGGGTTTTGGATGAGTACGATATAGGTGATCGTGCGTATGAGCTTACCAAAGCAGGAGCCAGGCTTGTCAAAGAGGAGTGTGAAAAATTCTCTACCCCGGAGCATCCCCGCTTTTGTTTAGGTAGCATTGGTCCTGGAACAAAACTGCCATCTTTGGGACATATTACCTACGATGCGATGTATGAGGGTTATACCGAATTTTGTTTAGCACTCATCGATGGCGGCGTTGATATCTTTTTACTTGAAACGGCACAAGATCCTCTGCAGATCAAAGCAGCTTTGCATGGATGCCAAGAAGCGTGTTGCCAAAGGGGTGTGGATATCCCCATCATGGTTTCAGTCACAATTGAGCTAAGCGGGACGATGCTCATTGGAACTGACGCAACAACGATCGCTACCATCTTGGAACCGTTTAATATCATCTCTCTTGGGTTTAACTGTGGAACAGGACCCGATCAGGTTGCAAAACATGTTAAAACCCTTAGCGAGGTGTGGCACAAACCTATCAGTGTGCATGCCAATGCAGGGCTTCCGCAAAACAGAGGGGGGTACACCTACTACCCGATGGGTCCTGAGGAGTTTGCCGACAAACAAGAGAAGTTTTTGGAATATGATGGTGTGAGTTTTCTTGGTGGATGTTGTGGTACCACCCCGCAACATATCCGAACACTCGTTGATCGCGTAAACTCCATCACACCAAAAGAGCCTTGCGGTTCACACCCAACATCGCTCGCTTCCCTCTTTAATACCGTACCGCTCAAACAAGACCCTGCCCCGCTGCTTATCGGTGAGCGAAGCAATGCAACAGGATCAAAAGCGTTTCGTGAGCTTCTTTTAGCCGAAGACTACGAGGGAACACTCTCGGTTGGGCAACAACAGGTAAGAGCAGGAGCACATCTGCTTGATGTCTCGGTTGGCTTTGCGGGGCGTGATGAGAGTCAAGATATGAATGAGGTGATGAAGCTTTATTCACAAAAGATCTCGATCCCACTCATGCCAGACTCCACGCAGGTCAGTGCACTTGAAATAGCTCTGAAAAACATCGGTGGCAAGCCTATCATCAACTCGGTTAATCTTGAGGATGGCATAGAGAAATTTGATGCGGTTTGTTCACTGGCGAAAAAATTTGGTACAAGCCTTGTGTGTTTGGTGATCGATGAAGTGGGGATGGCAAAAACCAAAGAGCGCAAACTCGAAGTAGCAGAGCGTATCTACGGGCTTGCCACACAAAAACATGGTATCAAAGCAGAAGATCTTGTGTTTGATCTGCTTACTTTTACCCTTGGAAGCGGTGATGAGGAGTATGTCGATGCAGGGATCAACACCATCGAAGCGATCCGCGAGTTTCAACAGCGCCACCCTGAAGTGGGAACAACACTGGGGCTTTCCAACATCTCCTTTGGGCTCGATAAAGATGCTAGACCGTATCTAAACTCGATGTTTTTGCACCATTGTATTGAGGCGGGGCTTACATCGGTCATTATCAATGTTAAGCATATCATCCCTATCAACAAAATAAGCAAAGAGGATCAAGAGATATGCGATAACTTGATCTTTAACCGAGGTGAGGATCCGCTTTTTAAGTTTATTGAGCATTTCTCATCTAAAGAGGCGATCGATACCAAAGCAGAGGATGCTGAGTATTTGGCGATGAGTGATGAGGAGAAGATCAAAAAATTGCTTATGGATGGGGATAAGGAGCGGATGATCCCCCTTGTTGAGGAGGTGCGCCACAAAATTGCCCCTGAGAAGATCGTCAATGAGATCCTAATCGATGCGATGAAAGTGGTGGGTGAGCTCTTTGGAAGCGGACAGATGCAACTGCCGTTTGTTTTGCAGTCTGCCGAGACGATGAAAGCAACGGTTGATCACCTTAACCCTTACCTGCCAAAAGTTGAAAAAGCGGTTGATACCACCTTGGCGCTTGGAACCGTGAAAGGGGATGTGCACGATGTTGGGAAAAACCTTGTCGATATTATCCTCTCAAACAACGGTTTTAAAGTAAAAAATCTCGGTATCAAAGTGGAACTTGAGTCCTTCATCGAAGCGATGGAAGCGGGGCATATCTCAGCACTTGGGATGAGTGGACTGCTGGTAAAATCAACACAGGTGATGCGAGAGAATCTTGAAGAGTTGCAGCGCCGTGGGATCAAGATCCCAATCTTACTCGGTGGTGCGGCACTCACCCGTAGTTTTATCGATGATTTTTGTCGCCCTATCTATGATGGACCAATATTTTACTGCAAAGATGCGTTTGATGGTGTAACGGCGATGAGTCGCATTGAAGCTGGCAATTTTAACACCAATTTACACCCTGATGCACCTGAAATAGAGAAAAAAGAGCAAAAAGAGATCATTATCCCACCATTTGAAGAGCTGAAGATGCCCTCACGCGATAATAAGGTGCCAACACCTCCATTTTGGGGCAGACGCGAGATCAAACTCACACCGCAACAGGTTGAGATGGCATTTGAGTGGATCAACCATAAAATCCTTTTTAAACAACGATGGGGTTACAGCTCGAAGGGGATGAGTAAAGAGGCGTACCAAAAACAGCTCGATGAAGTGGTTTGGCCGGCTTATGAGAAGCTCAAACAGCGCTTTATCGATGAGAAACTGTTTGAGCCAACCATCCTTTATGGGTACTGGCCATGTCGCAGTGATGATACAACGCTACTCATTTTTGATAGAAGTGAGGGATACAACAACGAAGATGAAATCAACCGTAAGCCTCTTGAGAGTGTCATAAGCAGAGCGGTGCAAAAGTTCACTTTCCCAAGGCAACGCAAACAGCCCCACCGTGCATTGAGTGATTTTTTCCACAGCGACAGACACGATGTGGTAGCCCTTACCTGTGTAAGTGCCGGCTCAAAAATCAGTGAAGTTGAAAAAGAGATTTATGATGCGGGCAACTACACCGAGTACTACCAAGTGCATGGGCTTGGTGTTGAGCTTGCTGAAGCGTTAGCAGAGATTGCCCACAAGCAGATTCGACTTGATTTAGGGATCGCCGAAAACGAAGGAGCAACCCTTGGCGATGTACAGATGAACAGATACCAAGGAGCGCGCTACTCCTTTGGGTACCCCGCATGTCCAGACCTTGAGCTTAACCGTCCGCTTTTTGATCTGCTAAAACCCGAAGAGTTTGGCATAGAGCTAAGTGAAACTTTTCAGATCCATCCTGAGCAATCAACCTCGGCGATTGTGGTGCATCATCCTAACGCGACGTACTATAATGTGTAACGCTTTTGGAAGTAATTCCAAAAGCTATTCGCCCAAAACAGGAAGACCGAAGCTGTTTTTCGTCTTTAAATCGATCTCACACCCTAAAGCATTAACTATCACGTCAAGCGTTTTAACAGAGACACTTCCAAAATAGCCCCGCTCTATCTTGCTAAGTGTCACACGACTAACCCCTGCCAAAGTTGCTAGCTCAGCTTGTGTCATTTTATGCTCTTTGCGTAGCTTTTTAATCCTATCTCCAATTTCGTACAAGTTCATCTGGCATCTCCTTATAACTCTTTGCATCAAGCGAAAGCTTTAAACTATCAACCATCTTTGAGCCGATATTATAAAAACTACCATCTTTTTGGATATACTCCTCTATCTCGGTTATTGTACTTTGAAGACTTTGAATACATCTTTTATAAATTCTCTGTACCTCTTTTTTAGAGAGAAAACACTCCTGCACGCCAAATTTCAGCAGCTCTTTTTTTCCAAACCAAATCTTCTTGCCAAACATTGTTAAAGCAGGTCGATCCTTATGGTGGTACACTACAGTATTAACAATATCATACGCAGGAGCAAAATAGATATCTTTACAATCATTGCTATAAAGAATACCAAAATTTTTCAGATGGGCATCCCCATTTTTTAGTAGATAATTCATCACTACAACCGCAAAATAACTTTGCATCGATTCAAGTTTATTTGTCGTAACACTATAGATGATTTTTGCCACACTTTCGTATGATCCACTGTACTTTTGCTCTTTATTTTTTCCAAGAAGTGTCAAAACCTCTTCAAAACCTAAAAACTGCTCATTCTTTTTATCATAGTTGAATCGCTCTACAACCAAAAAGCGTTTATTCTTTGATAGCTGAACATTAGCAGTTTTCACACCTGCTTTCTTTAGCGCTTTGAGGCAAAAATACTCATTGAGTGCAAGATTCTCATACTCTTCACCCCATGTTTTAACAATATATTCCTTGGTTAAAAGTGATTCTTTATCTCGCAAGAATGCGAGAGATTTTGGCTGTACTCCACCAATGGCGTTTTTGCTTAAATAGGTTTGTACTAAATTGGTAAAAGTATCAGTTGTGTCATTTTGCAAAATATCTTCAAGATCAAAACTAACGACATCACTTTTTGTGCACCAACTCTCATAGATGAGTCTACTTTGTATATTGGGACAAAGATAAGAGAAGATCAAAAAATCATCAAGATAACCATACTCTTTTGCGATATACTGCTTGAGTATCTCAAACAAATACCCCTCTGGCATGTTCATATCAAAAATAGGATGAAGCTTATTTTTGTGTATATACGAAGATACCCGATAAGGCATAATGAGTGAAATAGCATCTCCCTTTTGCGTATAGTTGAATATGTAACGATCCTCATGTTGCTCATAAAAAAGCTCTCCCACTTTTTTGTTTGCAACCGCAACATCTATTTTTTGCATCTATTGACCCTAAATGATAAAATCATTTATCATTTTATCAGTATTAGTATAAAATGTAAAGTTATATTGTCATTTTATTCTTTTAACTCCGCCTTCTGTAAGATAACGCCTCTAAAATATGCTCCTTTTGTATCATATCACTTTGAGCAATATCTGCGATGGTTCGAGCAACCTTTTGCACCTTTTTGATCCCGCGAAAACTGAGGTTAAACTGCCTTGTTGCCATCTCCAAAACATCTTTGGCATCACTCTCCATCACACAAAACTGCTCTATCTCCTCATCACACATCTTACCGTTAAAACTTCTTTGCCCCCGTTGTTTGGCAAATATCTGCGATTCAAGAACCACTTTGTGCATCTCTTTGGAGCTGATGGATGATTTGTCGTTGCCATCCACCTGTTGCATCGCTACATATAAATCTATACGATCTAAAAAAGGGTCACTTAAGCGATTTTTATAACGCTGAATCTCCAGCTCATTACACCTACACTCTTTGTTTGGATCGAGCAAGTTACCACACGGGCATGGATTCATCGCACCCACAAACAAAAAGTTAGCCGGATATTCAATTTTGGAGTTGACACGTGATATTTTTATTTTATTGTCTTGCATCGGCTCACGCAATGCTTCTAGCACATTTTTTGAAAAGTGTGGCAACTCATCGAAAAACAAGATCCCATTATTTGCCAGTCCAACCTCCCCTATTTTTGCCTTATGGCTGCCACCCCCAAAGATGCTCGCACTCGTTGCACTGTGATGGGGGTTTTTAAAAGGTCTGTGGGGTTTGAAATCTACCTCTTGTCCCTCAAGGGTTTGCAGTTTTGCCATATCAAGCACCTCTGCTTCACTCATGGAGGGTAAAATATAGCGAAGACGGTTTGCTATCATACTCTTGCCACATCCTGGGCTGCCCTCTAAAATGATATTATGCAATCCTACAGCAGCGATGAGTGCCGCTCTCTTTGCAACCTCTTGCCCTTTAACATCATGAAAATCTTCTTTATACTCCTTGACATAGTAGTATTTCTCTTTTGCTATCTCAAAAGATGGGTAGTTGATATCGTTGCATGTAACGCTTGGTTGAGCACTCTCATCTGTAAGCACCTCTTTAGCTTCTTGTAAACTCTCAACACCATAAAATGCAACTCCGGGGATTTTTGAAAGTTTTTCCAAAGAGGATTTAGGAACAATCGCTTTATTAATGAGCTTTTGGTTTGCTAGTGAGAGTATGAGCGGATAGAGTTGAGTATTCTCTTTTACCAGCCCATCAAGACCGAGTTCACCAAACACAAACCACTCATCAAAATCTTTTGCATCATCATACAGCAAAATCATCAGCGCCATACACAGATCAAACTGACTGCCAGATTTTGCCAACTCTGAAGGTGCTAAAAGGGTTGTTATGCGCTTAGGTGGGAATGTATACTCGTTACTCAGCAGTGCAGATTTGATCCGCTCTTTTGCCTCAGTGATCGCCATAGATGCCATCCCAACGATCGAAAATGATGGAAGTCCGCGTGTGAGTGTCAGCTCAACATCCACAACTTTGGCATCTAAGCCCTCATAAGTAGCACACTTGATCTTTTTCATAACTCAGCCTTTTGGAAGTACTGAGAAAAGTGTAGCATATATTACATGCAGGGGCTAAAGATATGACAAAATGCCATATTTTGAAGAATTATTTTTTCGCTTTACGCTCTTTTTGAAGTTTTTTATACTCTTTTTCAAACTTTTTACGGCGGGTGTAGGAGAGTTTGTCGATAAAGAGTATCCCCTCAAGATGATCCATCTCATGCTGTATAGCGATAGCTAAAAGATCTTCAGCTTCTAGTATTTTTGTGTTGCCAAATCTATCTTGATAGTTGATCTTGATAAACTCATGCCGTTTTATATCTTCATAAAACTGCGGTACACTCAAACACCCCTCCTGATAAGTTGTCTCCCCTCTTGTTTCAATCACAACAGGATTGATAATCTCTAAAAGATTCTCATCTGGCTGATTACCTTCTTCATCAGGGATATTAAGAATAAGTGCGCGAATAGGGTGTGCAACTTGGATTGCTGCAAGACCGATGCCATTGGTATTGTTCATCAAAGGGTACATTGCATCTAAAAGCTGATGCAATTTATGATCGAAAGTGACAACTTCCTTCGATTCTTCTCGCAACCTTTTATCTGGGTATTCTACTATCGTTAGATCCATTCACTGCCTACTTAGTTACCAAAGTTGCAAAATCTTGCTTTGGATCTTCATAAGCTTTTTGTATCCCATCGAGTGCAGCTACAACAATCTCTTCAACAGAAAGTGTATCGCTGATAATGGTTACACCAATGGAGATTTTCAGTTGTATCTCTCGATCGGCCAAAAAGAAGTTTGAGTTTGAGACAAGCTCACTTAAGCGCATTGCTGCGCGTTTCGCATCTTTGATATCTGTATGTTTTAATAACATCGCAAAAACATCACCGCTATAATGCGCAACCACATCACTGCGTCTTGATGTTTTAAGCAACAACCTTGCGATCGCTCTTGTCATCAGTAAAACAGCTTTATCGTTGTTGATACTTTTCTTGAGATTTTTATCAAGCTCAATCATCATCAAAGAGCTTTTGTGTTTAAACTCACTGATAAGACCTATCTCTTGCTCTATTTTTTTCATCAAATAACGCTTATTATAAACACCGAACTGATCATCAAAGATGGTTTTATTTTCAACAGAACGGACAATTTCTGCTGTTTCATCGTAAACCTCTTTCATTTTCGAACTTTGTGTTTTCAAAATTGAGTTGAGTTTAGAAACATCACTCTCTAAAACACCTATGATACTTAGCGCTTCTGTTCCTTGAGGATTAGCTGAGAGTTCCGCTTTTCTTTTCTCAAGGATCTTTGTCATCAATGCCATATTTTTATAAAGATTTGCGGTTACGTTTAAGATATTTTTGATTGATAAAAATCCTCGTTTGAGGTTTTGCTCCAAGACTATCGTATTTTCCGCATCGCTACTCTCTTCAAGTTCGAATACACCACGTATCTGGCGACGTAGCGCTTCACTTTTCTCATCTAGCAGTCTGTCAAAATAGAGCAAAAAATTGTTTGGAGTTGGTGGAAGATTATCGGCAATTAAAGCTGTCAAAACCTCTTTGGCGTAGATCTCTATATCACTTGAAGGGTTGTCGAAATCATAATGTTTCTCATCAGGTAAATTGTCGGGTTCATACTTAATATCATCTATAATTCGTCTATTTCTCTTTCTTAATACACCTGACATCTAAAACTCCCCTTACTCTTTGTCGTTTTTAATTAAAACCTCATCGATCATGCCATACTCTTTAGCTTCAGCAGCACTCATAAAGTTGTCACGATCAGTGTCAGCTTCAATTGTTGCAACTTTCTGACCTGTATTTTGAGCCAAAATCTCATTAAGCTCTTTTTTCATACGCAAAATCTCTTCTGCCTGGATTGCGATATCGGTCGCTTGACCCTGCGCACCACCAAGTGGTTGATGGATCATAATTCTAGCATGTGGCAGAGCGTAACGTTTACCTTTTGCACCACTAGAGAGTAAAAAAGCACCCATCGATGCTGCCTGACCTATACAGATCGTAGCAACATTTGGACGGATATAGTTCATCGTATCATAGATCGCCATACCTGCTGTAACAACACCACCGGGTGAGTTGATATAAAAATAGATATCTTTCTCCGGATCTTCCGCTTCCAAAAAAAGCAGTTGCGCAACAATACTTGATGCCACAGCGTCATTCACTTCACCGCTTAACATCACTATGCGATCTTTTAAAAGACGCGAGTAGATATCGTAACTTCGCTCCCCTCTACCGGTTTTTTCAATTACATAAGGTATATAACTCATAAAATTTTACTCTTCGATCTTTTTATTTAACAGTGTTGTAAGTACTCTGTCTTCTACCATTGACATCTGGATCGCTGGTAGGTAGCCTGCATCTTTATACTGCTCGTACACTTTTTGTGGATCTTGACCCATCTGCATCGCTTCAAAGTAGATAGTCTGCATCAACTCTTGCTCATTGATAGCTACGCCAAGCTCCTGCGCTAAAGCATCTACGATAAATGTTGCTTTAACACTTCTTGTTGCTTCCTCTCTAAAACTTTCACGAAGCTCTTTAAGTTTTTCCTCATTTTCACGAAGCTCTTTGATCTCATCTTCGCTCATCTCTCCAGCTTTTTTGTTCACAGCCATATCGATCTCTTGCTCAACAACAAACTCAGGAAGATCAAAATCTAAAGCATCAACAAGTTTTTCAAGAAGTTTTGGCTTAAGCTCTTCGTTGTAAAGTTTTGTAAGCGCTTCTTGCTCCATCGCTTTTTTCACTTCAGCTTTTAATTTATCAAGGTTTGCTTCCTCATCACCAGGGAGGAATTTTTTTGCAAGCTCATCATCAATTGTCACTTCACCCTTGACTTGAACCTGATTTACTTTTACTTTAAACATCGCCTCTTTACCGGCAAGTTTGTCTGAACCATAATTCTCAGGGAAAGTTACATTGATCTCAACTTCTTCATCACGCTTCACACCAATGAGCTGATCTTCAAAACCAGGGATAAACTGTCCGCTACCTAATAAAAGTGCGTGATTCTCAGCTTTTCCACCCTCAAAAGGCTCACCGTCGATGAAGCCTTCAAAGTCGATGATAGCCGTATCTCCCTCTTTCATCTTACGGTTACGCTTGATGTTTTCTAACGGTGCTTGAGCTTCTGCCAACTCTTTGATTCTTGCATCGACATCTTTGTCTTTGATCTCAGGCTTTTTGAAATCTGGAGTATAAGAGTCAACATCTCCAAGCTCGATCGAAGGGCGCATAGCCACTTTCACAGTCACCTCGATCTTATCATCAGATTTGTCAAACTGTGTAACACTTGGCTCACCGATTAGCTCTTCGTTTTTAATTCCAAGCTCATCAAGTCCCTTGTTTAATACTTCACGAAGTGCTTCACTCTGCGCATCTTCTACAAGTTTTTGCCCATACTGTTTTTTAATAATAGCTACAGGGGCTTTCCCTTTTCTAAACCCCTGAATGTTAGCAGTCTTAGCTAATTGCTTTGCGATCTTCTCAACGTTTGCATTCACCTCATCACTTAAGATAGTTGCTGAGATCTCAGCATTAGCACCGTTAATTTTATTAACTTTGATATCCATCAATTTCCTTTGCACTCTAAATATTTGAGGCAATTATACCAAAAAATGTATTTAATTCTTGCACAAATGTGGCTTGAAATTAAAAACCAACAGCCACACTACACCCACATCGATCATCACATCGGCAAAATTAAACACCGCGAAATCAAACCCGCAGTGCCAATACACCATATCAACAACCCCGCCATGAATAAACCTGTCATAGATGTTAGAGATCGCCCCACCGAGAATAAGCCCTGCTCCAAAGGCGTAGCACAGCTTTTGTAGATAGACCACATACCCAAAAACACCCAGCACAAACAGAATCTGGATATATTTAAGGTACCCATCCAAAAACGCAAACATCGAAAACGCAACACCCTTGTTGTACACAAGCACAAGATCGATACACTCGCCATAATAGCGGTACCCATCCACAAAGAGCGACTTGATGTTTTGATCGACGATGAATACTCCAGCGATGCTTAAAAGGAGTATAGCTGCTGAGATCTCAGCATTAGCACCGTTAATTTTATTAACTTTGATATCCATCAATTTCCTTTGCACTCTAAATATTTGAGGCAATTATACCAAAAAATGTATTTAATTCTTGCACAAATGTGGCTTGAAATTAAAAACCAACAGCCACACTACACCCACATCGATCATCACATCGGCAAAATTAAACACCGCGAAATCAAACCCGCAGTGCCAATACACCATATCAACAACCCCGCCATGAATAAACCTGTCATAGATGTTAGAGATCGCCCCACCGAGAATAAGCCCTGCTCCAAAGGCGTAGCACAGCTTTTGTAGATAGACCACATACCCAAAAACACCCAGCACAAACAGAATCTGGATATATTTAAGGTACCCATCCAAAAACGCAAACATCGAAAACGCAACACCCTTGTTGTACACAAGCACAAGATCGATACACTCGCCATAATAGCGGTACCCATCCACAAAGAGCGACTTGATGTTTTGATCGACGATGAATACTCCAGCGATGCTTAAAAGGAGTATCGCGAGAAATTGTACTTGTTTTTGCTTATCCATTGAGCGCTTTTTTGAAAAAATCTACAAGCTCATCCATCCGTTTATCCATCAGCGTTGCATCACTCGCTTCAAGCAGTACTCTAAGCTTATTCTCTGTTCCACTATAGCGAATAAGGTGGCGAATATGCTCTTTTTCTAAACTCTGAAGCATCTCTGCCAAACCTTCGATCGACGCAAGTGGCTTTTTCTCTTTGACATTGATGTTTACCAACTTTTGTGGATAGAGCGCAAACGGACGTAACACCTCAGAAGCTTTTTTACCACTTGAGATGATGAGTGCCAAAACCTGCAGTGCAGCTACCAGCCCATCACCCGTTTTGGCAAAATCACCAAAGATAATATGCCCACTTTGCTCCCCGCCAAAGTTGATCTTTTCGTTTTTCATAATCTCTAAAACATATTTGTCACCCACATTGCTTCGATGCAGCTGCAGTCCGTTTTCTTGTAAATAATCCTCCAAAGCACCGTTACTCATCACCGTTGCAACAACACCGTCACCTTTGAGACAACCCTTGTTTTTGAGAAACAATCCAAGCGCACCAAGGAGCTGATCCCCATCGATCACCTCCCCTTGCTCATCCACAACCACAAGCCTGTCAGCATCACCATCTAAAGCAATCCCAAGATCGGCGCGGTACTTGATCACATTGTTTTTAAGATCTTTAGTGTATAATGCTCCACAATCCTCGTTAATATTAAAACCGTTTGGCTCATTATGCAATACAACCACCTCAGCACCAAGCTCCTCTAAAATTGTAGGTGCCACCTTGTACGCCGCACCATTGGCGGTATCAAGCACAATGCGCATCCCCTGCAAAGTCATCTCTACAGGAAAAGAGTTTTTCAGCTGTACAATGTAGCGCCCAATCACATCATCGATCCGCTTTGCCTTACCTATCGCTTTGCCGGTCACCTGCGAGGCTTGCAGTTTTGCCTTATCGAAGTAAATATTTTCTATCTCTTGCTCCACATCGGTGGAGAACTTATCTCCGTGTGCATCAAAAAATTTGATCCCGTTATCTTCAAAAGAGTTGTGCGAAGCTGAGATCATGATCCCCGCATCACAACGCATATTTTCGGTAATAAACGCAATAGCAGGTGTAGGCATCGGTCCAACCTCGATCACATCATACCCCACAGCAGTAAGTCCGCAAACAATCGCATTTTCGATCATATATCCACTACGACGCGTATCTTTTCCTACAAGTATCTTATTGGTTAGTGCTTTGCTTTTAAGATAGATCCCAGCCGCCATAGCTACCTTCATAGCCACCTCAGCACTTAAAAAAGCTCCAGCCTCACCCCGTACGCCGTCTGTTCCAAATAGTTTCATTTTCTGCTCTCTTTTATAAAATATCTCAACCTTCGATTCACATAAGCGAAAACTTGAGTATTTTACCACCACTTAACTTAATTTTAATTATTTTTAAGCTAGTATTTCGCACCTAAATTTCCAAGAAGGATAAATTAATGGCAAATCACAAGTCATCAATTAAGAGAATTCGCCAAACTATCGTTCGCACTGAGCGTAATCGTTTCTATAGAACTCGTCTTAAAAACATTGTAAAGGATGTTCGCGCTGCAGTTGATGCAGGGAACAAAGAGGAAGCAGCTGCTGCACTTAAAGTAGCCAACCAACAAATTCACAAATTTGTAAGCAAAGGGATCCTTAAAAAAGAGACTGCTGCTAGAAAAGTGAGCCGTCTACACAAAGCTGTAAACGCTCTGTAAGGCTAACCTTATAATGTTAGCAGATAAACTTACCCCGTTTATCAATCGCTATAATGAGCTTAGCAAACTGCTAAGCTCACCTGACATCACCTCTGACATCAAAAAGATGACAGAACTCTCCAAAGAACAATCTTCACTCTTACCTATCGTAGAAAAAGCCAAAGAGTATCAAGCACTTATCCAAGAGATCAACGACTCCAAAGAGATGCTTACAGATCCTGAGATGGCAGATATGGCAAAAGAGGAGCTCAAAGAGCTTGAACCTCAAGTACCGGCTCTTGAAGAGGAGATCAAAATGCTAATGCTGCCCAAAGATCCAAACGATGATCGCAATATCATCATGGAGCTTCGCGCAGGTGCCGGTGGTGATGAGGCTGCTATTTTTGTTGGAGATATGTTTGATGCCTACACCCGCTATGCCGACCTTAAGGGTTGGAAGATCGAGATCATAAACACCTCTGCTTCTGAAGCGGGTGGATACAAAGAGGTGGTAGCACTCATTAAAGGGGAGCAGGTTTATAGCCGATTGAAATATGAAGCAGGTACACACCGAGTCCAACGTGTTCCGGCAACTGAGTCCCAAGGGCGTGTACACACCTCAGCTATTACGGTAGCGATCATGCCTGAGGTTGATGATGTTGAGATCGAGATCAAAGATGCCGATCTAAAAATCGATGTGATGCGCTCAAGTGGTTGTGGTGGGCAGTCGGTCAACACAACCGATTCAGCTGTGCGTATCACCCACTTGCCAACAGGCATTGTGGTTACCAACCAAGATCAAAAATCGCAACACAAAAACAAAGAAAAAGCGATGAAAGTGCTTAAATCTCGCCTTTATAAGATCGAGATGCAAGAGCAACAATCAGCCAACGCCGCTGAGCGCGCTGCACAAGTTGGAACAGGGGATAGAAGTGGGCGCATTAGAACCTACAACTACCCGCAAAACCGTATCAGCGATCACCGCATCAACCTCACACTCTACAGACTCCAAGAGATTATGGGTGGGGGACTTTTCGATGAGATCATCGAGCCGCTTATCGCCGACACTCAAGCTAAAATCGTTGAGGCTGCGGGATTGTAGTCCTTTTTGGACTATTCCCAGTCTGTCTCAAAAGTCTTTTTCACTCTTCCTTTGAAAGTGATCGTTTTACCATTATAACCAAGATAGAGGGTCTCTTTACTTGTTGGATACACTTCGATGTTGTTTTGTACTTTTTGCTCTAAAAACGCTCTGTAAAAACACGCAGCCATCCCTGTACCACACGCGAGTGTTTCATCCTCCACACCCCGCTCATAGGTTCTAACAAACATATTGCCATCGTTTGTAACACAGCATATATTGATATTGGCATTGTATTTATATCGTAGCTCTCTCACCTCTTCAATGTTAAAATGCTCAACATCCCCTTGCAAACAAACAAGATGCGGCACACCTGTATTGATAAGCCACCAGATTTTACCGTTATGCTCTATGTTTTGCTCAAGCACCTCTGGGGGAGTCAGTTCACTCATCACCATCCCTGTGCGCTCAGTATTTTCACTCACCTGCGCATGGATCACCCCTGCACCTGTTAAAAATGCCATATTTGCAGATGCAAGATTGTGATTGTAAGCATAATGGGCACACGCACGGCTACCGTTACCACACATTGCGGCATAACTTCCATCGGAGTTGTAAAACTCCCACTCAAAATCGTACTGCTCATGCGGCACCACCACGATCAAACCATCCGCACCGACACCATCTTGCCTGTGGCACAAAATTTTAGCAAGTTCACCTCTCTCTTTTTTTGCATCATCATGAAAGATCACAAAGTCATTGCCGTTTGCGCTGTATTTTGCTACATGTAACATAGTTGTTTTCTCCTTCTATCCCTACTCTCATTACAATAAGCCTTGTAAAATATCTGGAAATATAATGCTCAGACCAAAGGGAGGATTTGTCGTTATATTTTCAGATATTTTACAAGGCGCTTATTTGTTATACTGCTTTTTTATTTTTTCTACAAACAACTCCACCTCATTTTGCAAATGCTTCAAATCTTTAGAATTGTCTATCACCCATGTCGCTTTTGCTTTTTTTGCATCTATATCCATCTGCGATGCTATACGCCTAAGTGATTCCTCCTTGCTAAAACCGTTTCGCTTCATAAATCGCTCTACCTGAATATCGCTTGGTGTATAAACAACGACACTCTCTTTGATGGGATAGTTGCCGTTTTCAAAAAAAAGTGGGATATCGATAAGGTAAGGAAACTCAAACTGATCTTGTTTATGACTTTGTTTTTTTATCTCTGCTTTGATTTTAGGGTGCAAATACTCTTCAAGCGTTTTTTTTGCCTCAGGATGTGAAAAGATATATGCCCCTAACTTTGTGCGATCAACTTTGTTGTTAGCGCTCACATACTCTGAGCCAAAAACATCTGCCACCCACCCACTCGATGCATCTAAAATCTGATGCGAGATGGTATCAGCATCTATAACACGCATACCATTAAGTGCTAGCAAAGAAGCAACTGTACTCTTACCTGTTGCGATCCCTCCTGTGAGTGCTATGGCATACGCAAACGCCATTAGTTTTTAATCACCCCAAGATATGCTTTGCGGATGTAGTTGCCCATCGCAAACGCTGCGGGGTGAACATCTGAATTGTAATATTCAAGCCCATCAAGCATATCGGCACGGTGCAAGATGATATCTGCCGTTGGATGGTAACATTTTGAAGCCAAAAGTGCTGTTTGACAGTTACCCAAGTTGTAAGGCATGATGATTTTTGCATATTTTCCCAAAATCTCCATCATCTGTTTGTTAGCCTCAATATCCTCTAGCTCAGGGTGTTTAGTCACTAACAAACCCTCTTCATTTAATACTCTGTTATAGTGTGCAAGCACTGCTGCATCATATTCAATCTCAGAGATCACTACATCATACCCGTTCTCAGTTGCATCTCTCAGTCCATTGGCATCTGCAACAGTGTTACATGTAATACCCTCGTGCTTTGCAACCTCTTTTGCCAAAGCTTCACCGTTTTGTCCAACGATCAAAACATTTTTTGGCTCTTTATGTGTACACAGTGGTATATGTACCATCATTTCGTTGTAGATAAATTGTTTCATATCTCTTTGTTCCCTTTTTTTAACTTATTAGGTAGCTCCAATAAGAGGCTCAGAGCGAAGCGAAGATTTGTCCTCGTTTAGAGTTGCCTAATAAGTTCATTAGCCTGAGCGCGATTTTATCTACTTTTGGATTAATTTTACTTAATATTGATATAATTACGAAATATTTAAGTTAAGATAAGAAAATGGATGTTAATAAAATTCGCAAAATCTGCAGACCTATTCGTAATAGTGGTGGGATTATCCCTCATTGCCACAGGTTTTATCTTGGTGTTGTTCCTCTGATCGCAGGTATTACAAACTTTTGTCCACTTTGTATTATTACAAAAAAATGTGATCTTCCCGAAGAAGCAAATCAAACAAATCAGGAATAATTATGTCTCAAATCTCTTATAAAGATGCCGGTGTCGATATCGATGCGGGTAACAGCTTTGTTGAAAATATCAAACCACTCGTTAAAAGCACTGCCATCCCTGGCGTGATGGGCGGCATAGGCTCATTTGCCGGAGCGTTTGAGCTTCCAAGTGGCTACAAAGAGCCTGTGATGCTTGCTGCAACCGATGGTGTGGGTACAAAACTCAAACTCGCTATTGACAGCGGTATCCACAACACTGTAGGGATCGATCTTGTTGCAATGTGTGTGAATGATCTTATTTGTAACTTCGCTACACCTTCATTTTTCCTAGACTACTACGCTACGGGCAAACTTGAAGTTGATGTGGCTACCAATGTAGTAGCAGGGATCGCCGAGGGGTGCAGACAGGCAGAGTGTGCACTCATTGGCGGTGAGACAGCAGAGATGCCGGGGATGTATGCAGAGGATGATTATGACCTTGCTGGTTTTGCAGTTGGTGTAGCAGAAAAAAGCGAGATGGATCGCGTCAGCCTTGTTAAAGCGGGGCAAAAACTGATCGCTCTTCCTTCATCGGGTCTGCACTCAAACGGTTTTAGTTTGGCAAGAAAAGTGCTGTTTGAAAAAATGGGGATGCAATTTGATGATGATTTTAACGGCAAACCACTCATTGAGTCTTTGCTTGAGCCTACAAAAATCTATGTCAAAACATTTAAAGCACTTAAAAATGAGATCGTAGCGATGGCACACATCACAGGTGGCGGGATTGTAGAGAATCTTCCTCGTGTACTACCTGAGAATGTGATGGCGGAAGTGAAACAAGATGCCATCAAAGTGCTACCTATCTTTGAGCTAATGAGTGAGCATGTTGCGCGTGATGAGATGTTTCGAGCCTTTAATATGGGTGTTGGAATGATTTTGGTTGTCGATGAGAAAAATGTCGATAAAGTGTTAGCTACAGCAGAGGGTTCTTACCTTATAGGAGAGATCAAAGAGGGCGAGCGCCAAGTTGTAATGGTATAGTCTTTTGAGACTGTATCACTACTTCAACACTTTTTTAAATCACTGTCAAAACTAAGTTTCCCATACCCCTGCAATCTACTTTTTGCACAGATTAAAGCATCTACAAAATCAATATTTTTAGCCTCTATAATAGTTAGTGCCTCATACAAGATGGCTTTATTGCTATTTACAACTCCGTTTAAAGCCAAAATAGTCTTTAAATCATCAATCACTTCATTTGTAGGAAGCTTATAAAATTTCGTCAACACAAAAAAAGCTTCCATCAAAACACCATCCAATATCTCAACTTGCAGTTTTGCACACTCTATATCTTTAAAAATATTTATACACTCGGACAGATGTTTTTCATGATCACCAACCAAAAAGCGTATAATGATGTTTGTATCAAGAAGATAAACCATATTTCTCTTTCATTGCTATTTGCATTGCTGATTCTTTAATGCTCTGAAAATCTGTCTGTGTTAGTTGGACTTTTTTGTGATACTTTCCTGCAAGTTTATCAACAATGCTGATATTTTGTACAGGATACACCATAGCAAGAACTTGTTTCTTTCGTTTATCTACTATCTGCATAGTCTCTGTCAGATTAGAAAAAATGGAACTATTTTTTTGAATCTCGCCTATACCCACACTTATCATCATCTCCCCTTTTATATATACTATAACCATTATATATAAAAAGTCTTTTTATGTCAACAATAATATCACAGTAGGGGGTCGCCAGTAGCAGTAGCATAGGGGGCATAGGGGAGTCAATAGGGCAATAGGGGAGTCAGGTGACAACTACAACTTTTTTATTATTTTTGCTATTGCTTGCTGCGATATGCCAATAACCTCTGCTATCATATGCTGAGAATATCCCTCTTTATATGCCTGAAATATCTTTTCGTTGCGCTCTTTT
>VCAY01000012.1 GCA_013607635.1 Campylobacterota bacterium | reverse complement strand
ATTGCGATGATCTAGTGCCGGATAAAGAGCTTGAAGAATACTATCTTGAACAAGTGGACAGGTACTTAAAAATAACAGAAAAGCAATACGAAACGGGCAATCAAGTAAATGCTAAGGATTCTTACCACAGAGCAAGTCTATTTGCCGCATTATATAATAAATTATTAAGTAGTAAGGACGTAGAGTAATGGCGAAAGTAGGTAATCCAAAACTTAACGAAATAGCTAAAAAACGAAGAGAACGCACCGAATATCTTATTCGAGAGGCTGTTAGGCAACTAGAAAATACTTTTGAAATAAAAAGCATTAAAGCTGTTGCCACAAAGACTAAAGAGATAGATGAAGCCGGCAAAGGAATCAGTGAAGCTAGTTTTAGAAATAAAGAGCTTACACATATACAATCTCTAATGATTGAACTCAGAATTGGGAAATATGAATCAATAGCAGTTTCATCATCTTTGCAAGAACGCTCAATGGCAGATGAACTACTAAGTATCAAAAAAGAAATGAAAAAAAAAGAGATTGAAATAAAAAAAATAAAAGAGAGGAATAAAAAACTAAAAGATAAAGTAAAGGAATTAACATCTAGTAACGAAGAACTTAGAACTGCAATTTACGAAATGGAATTTAAACGAAAAATGAAGATAAGTTTTACACCTAAAAACAATAATATTTAGGTGTAAAACTGACTAAGATAATTGAACTATCAAATAGTTCAATTTCAAGCCGGTATAGAGGTTGTAAGTAGAACTACTATTTGCCTGCGGCCACCCTATCCTTCAAACCTTTACCAGCTTTGAATTTTGGAACCATTTTATCTTGAGTAGTGTAGGTTTTATTAGTACCTGGAACTGTACCGCTTTTACCTTTTTGTAGTGCAGCAGTAAAACTACCAAAACCTACTAAAGAAACATCCTCTTTCTTTACTAATGCTTCAGTTACAGCATCTGTAAAAGCCTTGATAGCTGCTTCAGCTTCAACTTTAGTTTTGTAGTTACCACACTCTTGTACTAATTCAACAAATTGTGCCTTATTCATAAATGTACCCTTGGATTAAAATTTTTCCGAATATTTACCGCTACATCCCAACGATATGGAGTGTAATAGTAAAATAATTCAGCCGTAAGTACTTTATAGTTAATTTCCTTAAATTTTTCTTCTATTGAAGAAAATTTATGAAAAAATATGCAAATAATG
This sequence comes from Campylobacterota bacterium, assembly GCA_013607635.1. Lineage (GTDB taxonomy): Bacteria > Campylobacterota > Campylobacteria > Campylobacterales > Sulfurimonadaceae > Sulfurimonas. Next base: position 34,960 of record VCAY01000012.1, on the reverse strand, counting down.
GAGAAATTTACCATTTTTTATAACTCCATATCTTTTTATAGTGACCTATGAATAGTTTGAAATTGCGCTGTAGGAAGTATGCAGGAGAGTAGTTTTATAATATTGTCTTATTTAAAGTTAAAGTCATTGGGTAGATTCTCAACCTCTTTTGCAACGCGTAAAGTGACAGAGAGATTGGAAAATGTTTTTTTCGAACTTTTTAAAGTGAGATAAAAATCCCTTCAGTAACTCTCTAGGTTGTCCTATCTTGCTTTTTGGATGGATCGATGAAAAGACATCCTCGAGCCCTTCCCTCTCTTTATGTGTTAATACTCCCATTATTGATCCTTAAGTTTGTTGATTTTTCGTACGGCTCTGATAATCTCTTCATCTTCGAGCATCCCAAGCATTTGCATCACAGTCGCAGCTGCTTGTGGTTTTGCACGACCAAGTTTCCAGTCTTGGTATGTTCGCATAGATATCCCCAGCCTTTTAGCCATATCTTTGAGCGAAATCTTTCTGCCGTTGTATTGTGATTCGACAGAGTTGTGAAGTATGTTAAACAGATCATCAATTTTCATAGGGAAGATTATACGGATAATATACTTAAATATACATTTATTTTATAAAAATATAGTAAAATATGTATTAAAATTACGATATATAATATGAAATATAAATAAAAATATATATAAAATAAATAAATATGTGTTTATAACACGAAAAACCGTATGTATTAACTATAAAAAAAGCCCACTAAACATTTGGAAAGTTTTATGGGCTTTGAAAAAATTAAGAGGGGTTAGTAAGCTAGAAGGTCGGAGTAATCGTATTTTGAGAAGTTAAGGTAGATCTTGCCGTTTTGTTTAATGACGCGGATATCACTACCATAAGCTGCGATAAATCTTTTTTTGATCACTTTTTTCTGATACTGCTCAAGATCAAGTGTTTTGAGATATCTCTTTAATTCAACGATCTGCTCTTTTGATTCCTGTTTTGTTGTTATTGCTTCTACATCGTGGACGGTTTCATGTTTGCTCTCTTGGAGCAGTTTGGTGTTGATAAGCTCAAGGATAGTTTTGAGTTGCTCATCCTTTTGGTTATAAACCTGTTCGATCTTTTGCATCTCGTCGCGAAGCATTTGCTCTTTGTCGTCGATCAGTTTATCGATTTTTGCCTCAAGTTGTGCAATCTTCTCCTTAAGATGCTGATTCTCTTTTTGGTAAAGTGAGATCACCATCGAAACAGTTCCTTTTGGCTTTTGCACCTGCTGTAAAGATTCTCTTTGTTGAGGCTCTAGTGAGTTTTTGGTTATTATGATATAGGTGACACCGTTTTCGATGATGTAGTTCAGTTTTTTTGCTCGAAGCTTGGAGAGTACCATCTCTTTGGACATCTTAAAATGTTTAGCATATTCATCAAGTGTTAATCGCATTGGTATCTTCTTTAATTGGAGATCAATTTTGGTAGTGTTATTATACCCGATTTTCGCATCCATACGAGATACCCTTTTTTTCTCTTTCCATGCTTGTCGTTGAATGTATAGAGACTTGAGTGTTTAAACTCTCTTTTGATGAGTAGCATTTCAAGATCTTTATGGAGCTTAAGGAATTTTTTAAATTCTTTGTAGGCGACATCTGAGACCATGACGGTTGAGATGGTGAAATTTTTAAATTCGATATACCGTGAACAGTCATTAAGACCTTCACCGATAAAGTTTGTGTTGCCGAGGATATCGGTAAATTGAGCGACATTACCAGTATGTACGGCGATTTTTAGCCCATGAAAATAGGGGTATTTTTTTGAGATCTGATCTGAAAAACAGTTAAAACTTAGTCCTAAAAATGTTCCATAGCCTTTGAGTTTTGGATCAAGGATACAGTAAAAACCATCACCTGTGGATATAAACCCTAAAATGAGTGACTCAAGGCTGGTATGCGAGTTAGAGAAAATCTTCTCTATTACTCGCTTGTAGCTTTTGGTTAAAAAAGTAACTACCTCCAACTGCTGTGAGAATGGAAGAGTAGAAAAGTTGATAATATCTACGAGTATGATGTCGGTTGTGATTACGTTTTTCATGTAGCAATGGTAACATAAACTTATTTAAATCTTGGCTATATTATAATGTTGGAAAATTTATCTCTGTTAGGAAATGGTATGAGTAAAGGCATTTTAGATATTGTAAAACCGGGTGTTTTGTTTGGTGATGATGTACTTAAAGTTTATGCGCATGCAAAAAAAGAGGGGTTTGCGATCCCTGCTGTCAATGTTGTGAACACCGAATCGATCAATGGTGTGTTAGAGGGTGCAAAAAAAGCGAACTCCCCTGTGATTATCCAGTTTAGTAACGGTGGTGCATCTTTTTTTGCCGGTAAAGGTTTGAGTAACGATGGTGAACAAGCAGCGATTGCCGGAGCGATTGCTGGAGCGATGTATATGCATATGATGGCTGAGATGTATGGTGTAGCCGTGATACTACATACCGATCATGCAGCAAAAAAACTGCTGCCGTGGATCGATGCACTTTTGACAACAGGTGAAGCACATTATGAGACGTATCAAAGACCACTTTTCTCTTCTCACATGCTTGATCTCTCAGAGGAGAGTCTTGAGGAAAACATTGAGATCTCCAAAAAATATCTTGAGCGTATGGCAAAGATCGGTATGCATATTGAGATCGAGCTTGGTGTAACGGGTGGTGAAGAGGATGGTGTTGACAATACCAATGTAGATAATGCCCTGCTTTATACACAGCCGGAGGAAGTAGCCTACGCGTATGAGGAGCTTAAAAAGATATCGCCAAACTTTACCATTGCAGCATCTTTTGGAAATGTGCATGGTGTTTACAAGCCGGGTAATGTTGTGCTTACACCAAAGATTTTGGACAACTCCCAAAAACATATCCAAGAGAGATTTCACACAGAAGAAAAACCGGTAAACTTTGTATTTCACGGCGGATCAGGTTCATTACCTGAGGAGATCGCTGAAGCGATCAGTTATGGTGTGATCAAGATGAATATCGATACCGATACACAATGGGCAACTTGGAGCGGAGTCAAAGGGTATATTGAGCAACATCATGACTACCTTCAAGCACAGGTCGGCAACCCTGAAGGGGAAGATAAACCAAATAAAAAATATTACGATCCAAGAAAATGGCTTCGTGCCGGTCAAAAAGGGCTTCGTGAGCGCGTTGTTGAGGCGTTTAAAGACCTCAATGCGCTAGATAGAAACTAGGTGGTTGGTTTTTTATGCAGATCTTTGATACTTTGTGTGTCGGGGTTTTGTAAGTAGAATAATTTCGTTAAAATAACACTATGGATGATAAAGTATTTGCAAAACCGATAAAAAAACAGTTTGAATTTGATGAGGAGGTTGCAGCAGTTTTTGATGATATGTTGCAACGCAGTGTACCGTTTTACAAAGAGAGCCAAAAGATCACAAAATATTTTGCGCTTAAACATCTTCCCAAAGATGGGGTGCTTTACGATCTTGGTTGCTCAACAGCCTCACTTTTGCTCGATATCCATCGCGATTTACAACACAGTGCAAAGTTGATAGGGCTTGATAACTCTGAAGCGATGTTGGAGCAAGCGAAAAAAAAAGTTGATGCTTTTGGTGCAAAAGTAGATGTAGAGTTTGCAGATATCCTAACATATAACTATGAAAAAGCTGATGTAATCATCAGTAATTATACCTTGCAGTTTACCCGCCCCCTTGTGCGTGAGAAGCTTGTAGGCAAAATTGCCGATACATTGAGCCAAGAGGGGGTGTTTCTTTTTAGTGAGAAGATTATTTCGCACCATCCAAAGCTACATAAAAAGCTTATAGAGTGTTATTATACATTCAAAAAAGAGCAGGGCTACAGTGAATATGAGATTATGCAAAAGCGTGAAGCTCTTGAGAACGTTTTAGTGCCTTACAGTGAAGAGGAAAATATTAAAATGGCACTTGAGAATGGTTTTAGTCATTGTGAAGTGCTTTTTCGTTGGGCTAATTTTGCCACGTTTATCGCTATGAGGTAAAAAAGTTTTTTTGGCGAAAGATATTTTAGTTATGGAGAGTGAACCTACCAAACATTGCTCTTTGGTTCTTTTGTTTTTTCCTTGAAGGCATTGCGCATCTGTTTGTAGGTCACGATATCATCATCCCCACACTCTTTGTGGTAAAAACCTTGTAGATCGTAATACTCTTTGCAGTCGCTATAGTATTTAAGGGAGATGCCATGCTTATTGACACACCCTGTTTGAAAAAATGTCAGTAGAAGTAAAAGGGGTACGATTATTTTCATGCTCTTCAGTAAGCAAGAAACATTCCTATACTTTAAAGCCCTCTTTTGTTTTGCAAAACTCTGCAACAAAACACTCATCACATTTTGGATTTTTTGCTTTGCAGATATAGCGACCAAAAAGTACCATCCCCTGATGTAAGGCGTGAAGATCGTTTTTGAATTTTTTTACAAGGGTTGCTTCGGTGGCTTTTGGCGTTTTGTCATCACTCAGACCTAAGCGGTGCGAGACACGAAATACGTGGGTATCAACCGCCATAAGGTTGGCTCCTGTGTATTCTATCATTACCACATGTGCAGTTTTTTGCCCCACACCTGCTAAAGTTTGCAGCTCTTTTTCGCTCATGGGGATCTCTCCACCATAAACCTCCACAACCCGTTTTGCCATCTCGATGATATTTTTAGCTTTATTATTAAAAAATGAACAAGTGTTAATAAGTGCTTTAACATCTTCGATATCTGCTTTGGCAAGCTCTTGGGGTGAAGGGTATTTTGCAAATAAAGCAGGTGTGATGCTATTGACACGCTTGTCGGTGCACTGTGCTGAGAGTGCAACTGCAACGACAAGCTCGTAAGCATTTTGATACTCAAGCTCCGTAACCGCATCACTGTAGCGCTCAACAAACCTTTTATGTATCTCTTGAATCTCTTTTTTTGTAGCTTTTTTCATAAAGGGGATTGTAGCAAATTTGTATTAATGGAGGTATTTGCGGTGTAATCTGCCTATTGTAGCGTTGACGGCACTTGCAATGGATGGGGATAAAGTGCAATATAGTGTTGTTTATTTTTCATTATCCAATTCTTATTACACTTTTGCCATACTAATGTAATAAGGATACATAATGAAAAAAGCAAAACTTTTACTTTCTGTTGCTTTGTTGGCAGGAACACTTGCTAGTGCGCAAACTCTTGTAGCAGTTAATGGCAAAGCGATCACAACCGATGAGGTTGATGGTGAATTGATGCGAGCGACACAAGGTAGGTTTAACCAGCTTCCAACACAGCAACAAGCTGCATTTAGAAAGCAGGTTCTGCAACAGCTAATCGGTAAAGAGTTGATCTTTGAAGATGCAAAGAGAAATGGTGTGCTTCAATCAAAAGAGTATAAAGAGGAGTACAAAAAGCTTGAAGCGCGTATGAAAAAAGAGCTTACTGTTCAGGTATGGCAAAAAAAACTTTTAGACAGTATTAAGATACCGGAGAAAAAGCTCAAAGAGTATTACAGCCAAAACAAAGAGGAGTTTAATGAGCCTGAGACGGTTCATGCACGCCATATCCTTGTTGAAAGTGAAGATGCAGCCAAGAAAATCATTGCACAGCTCAAACCTTTAAGTGGTGAGAAGCTCAAAACAAAATTTATTGAGCTTGCAAAAAAAGAATCAACAGGACCAAGCGGACCAAAAGGGGGAGATCTTGGTTATTTTGCTCAAGGGCAGATGGTGCCGGCATTTAATGATAAAGTATTTTCTATGAAAAAAGGTAGTGTAACACTGCAGCCTGTCAAAACACAGTTTGGGTATCATGTGATCTATCTTGAAGATAAAAAACCTTCTTTGAGACGAAAGTATGATGAGGTTAAAGCGTTTATTGAGCAGCGTTTGAAAATGGAAAAATTCAAAGATGTGATGAAAGAAAAAATGGACGCATTACAGAAAAAAGCAGTCATCAAGTAAGGATGATGCAACCAACCCCTATCTCTAAAATCTCTTTAGATGGCAGGGATTTTTTAATTAAGCGAGACGATCTCTACGATCGTTTTCTTGCCGGAAACAAATACAGAAAACTCTACAAACTTTTACAAACACCAAAAGAACGCTATAACAAAATTATCTCCTATGGAGGCACCCAGTCCAATGCGATGTTGGCTCTTGCAGCATTATGCAAACAAAAAGGGTGGGAGTTTACCTACTACACAAAACCACTTAGTAAACAACTTCTCAAACTCCCATACGGTAACTTTGCCAAGGCGCTGGAGCTTGGAATGTGCCATATCGCACTTGAAGAGGAACTATATAGGGGGTTTATCGCCTCTTTGCGCCTTGAGCTTGATGCTCAAACATTGGTTGTCGATCAAGGAGGTGCAAACCCTATTGCACAAGAGGGGCTGGAGCTGCTTGCCAAGGAGGTTATGGAGCAAAAAGAGCTGTTAGATCTCCACAACATTACAGCTTTTGCCACACCGAGTGGCACAGGAACCACAGCTCTTTTTTTAGCCCGTGCCTTGCCACGCTATACAATATATACAACACCAAGTGTTGCAGATGCCGCTTATCTTCGCTTGCAGATGTTGGCACTTTGTGATACCTTACCACCAAACCTGCACATTTTAAAGCCAAAGAAAAAGTACCACTTTGCCAAACCCTACCGTGAATTTTATGAACTCTATCACAAGTTGCTGCAAAGTGGAGTGGAGTTTGATCTTTTGTATGCGCCGCTACTTTGGCAGGAGTTGTTGGATCAAACGACTGAGAATATCCTTTATATCCATAGCGGCGGTATAACGGGCAATGATTCAATGTTGCAGCGCTACGCGCGAAAAGGTTTTGCAACATAAGTAGCAAAGAAGATTTTAAAAAGAGTATACAATACTCATTGAAAATAAGGAAACAACTATGAAGGATCAGTTATGAATAATATATTTGAAAAAATGACACACAATATGACACAATCGATTGAGAGTGCGCTATCTTTGGCGCTGCACAATAAAAATCAAGAAGTTACGAGTGAACACTTTTTATGGGCGCTACTGACAAACCACGATTCTGTTTTAAATCAGATGTTTAACAAGATGGGGATCGATAAAGTAGCGATGGAGCTTGATGTAAAATCGATGGCGGAAAAATTGCCAAAATCATCATCCGTAAGTAAAGAGAACATAAAATTATCACGCAGTTTTGTCGAGAGTCTTGAAAATGGAGTAGGTTTGATGACCAAAAACGGTGACAGCTTTTTAGCAGTTGACACCTATATTTTGGCAAACCTCAAAACGGAGCCTTATGCTTCACTTTTTAGCAAGTATGTGGATGTGATGGCACTGGAAAAAGAGATCGAAGCAGCCAGAGGTGGTGCGAAGATCGATTCGCAAAGTGCCGATGAGAGGTTGGAGTCTTTGTCAAAATATGGTGTAGATCTTACAAAAGAAGCAGCAGAGGGTAACCTCTCCCCTGTTATTGGGCGTGATGAAGAGATTACGCGTATGATGCAGATACTTATCCGTAAAACAAAAAACAACCCGATGCTCCTTGGTGAGCCTGGGGTTGGTAAAACTGCCCTTGTGGAAGGCTTGGCACAGCGTATCCATAGTGGTGAAGTACCAACATCGCTACAAAACAAACGGGTAATCGCACTTGATATGAGCTCACTTGTTGCGGGTGCAAAATATCGCGGTGAGTTTGAGGATCGCTTAAAAGCGGTGATCGAGGAGGTCAAAAGCTCCGGTAATATCATCCTCTTTATCGATGAGATCCACACCATTGTGGGTGCAGGTGCGAGTGAGGGGAGTATGGATGCAGCTAACATCTTAAAACCGGCGTTAGCGCGTGGAGAGTTGCACACTATTGGTGCTACAACACTCAAAGAGTATAGAAAATATTTTGAAAAAGATGCAGCCCTGCAGCGCCGTTTCTTGCCGATCCAGCTTGATGAGCCAACGGTCAATCAGTCGTTGCAGATTTTAAGAGGGATCAAAGAGCGACTCGAAGCGCACCACAATGTCAACATCACCGACAGTGCACTCGTTGCGGCGGCAAGACTCAGTGACAGATATATTGCAGACAGATTTCTGCCAGATAAGGCGATCGACTTGATCGATGAAGCGGCAGCGGAGCTAAAGATGCAGATCGAGTCTGAGCCGCATGAACTTAGTACTGCAAAACGCAAAGTGAGTGCATTGATGGTAGAAAAAGAAGCGCTGAAAATGGAGCAGACACCATCAAATGAAAAACGTTTGGCTGAGATCGAAAAAGAGCTTGCAGATGTTGAAGAGGAGCTAAGAAAACTCGAATCACAATTTGCGATGGAAAAAGAGGTGTTTGAGAAAGTCTCACACATCAAATCAGAGATCGAAGCAAAACGACGCGAAGCAGAACTTGCCAAAGCACAGAGTGACTTTAACCGTGCGGCAGAGATTGAGTATGGTGCAATTCCACAACTGATCGAAGAGGAGAAACGACTCAATGAGCAGTGGGCAAAGATGCAAGAAGATGGAACACTTTTGAAAAACTCTGTAGATGAGGAGTCTATAGCATCGGTTGTATCAAGATGGACCCATATACCGGTCAATAAGATGCTCCAAGCTGAACAGGAGAAGATCTTACATGTAGAGGATGAGCTTAACAAAGAGGTTGTGGGGCAAAGCAAAGCGACTCACGCCGTTGCTCGTGCGATTAAACGCAACAAAGCGGGGCTAAGTTCTGCAAACTCGCCAATTGGAAGTTTCTTATTTCTAGGACCAACCGGTGTAGGTAAAACACAAACAGCCAAAACACTGGCAAAATTCCTGTTTGACTCGGAAGATGCGATGATCCGTATCGATATGAGTGAGTATATGGAAAAACACGCGGTTTCACGCCTTGTTGGTGCAGCACCGGGGTATGTAGGGTACGAAGAGGGTGGACAGCTTACCGAAGCAGTAAGGAGAAAACCATACTCGGTTGTACTTTTTGATGAGGTGGAAAAAGCACACCCAGATGTGTTTAATGTACTGCTTCAAGTGCTTGATGATGGACGTTTGACTGACAACAAAGGGGTAACGGTTGATTTTTCCAATACGATCATTATCCTTACATCAAATATCGCAAGCGATAAGATCATCAACAACCCTAACGCACCGGAACTTGAAGATATGGTGATGGGGGATCTGAAAGTGGCGTTTAAACCGGAGTTTTTAAACCGTTTGGATGATATTGTGATCTTTAATGCGCTTGGTGAGGAGCAAATTAAAGGGATTGTTGATCTATTCTTTAAAGAGATTCAAAACAAAGTTAAAGACAGAGATATCACACTTGAGCTTAGCGAAGAGGCAAAAGGGTACATCGCTGAGGCTGGATTTGATCCTGTGTATGGGGCTAGACCACTAAAACGTGCACTTTATGAGATTGTAGAGGATCGTTTGGCTGATCTTATCTTAGAGGGTAAAGTTAAAGAGGGCAGCAAAGTTACTTTTGTGATGCAAGATGGCGAGATTGGTGTGGAGTTGGCGTAACTTCGCACCAGATAAACCTTCAAGAGGCTTTAAGTAATATTTTTGTAAAATTGCGCTCTTAAATCAGATAAGGATATGTCTAATGAAAAGAACATACCAACCACATAACACACCAAGAAAAAGAACACACGGCTTTAGAGCTAGAATGGCTACTAAAAATGGTAGAAACCTCATCAACCGCCGTCGTGCAAAAGGTCGTAAAAGATTGTCAGTTTAGGCGGCTATGATCTACTGAAACACCACAGGGAGTTTCAGTATCTCTACATCAAAGGCAGATCGCAACACTCAGGTAGTGTTGTTTTGTTTTATTTGCCTAGTGACAAAATTCGCAAAGTTGGTTTTACCGCTACAAAAAAGATCGGCAATGCGGTACACAGAAACAGAGCCAAGCGTAGAATGCGCGCTTTGTTTTATCAGTTTTCCCCACAACTAAAGAGCGGTACTTATGTTTTTGTTGCAAAAGCGGCAATGGTTGAAAAATCGTACCAACAATTACAATCAGATTTCAAAAGAGTATTATCACGTGCGAAAGCTATTGCTTAAAATTTTATGGCTTTATCAGAAGTTTTTTACACTCCTTGGGTATGGTTCGTGTAGATATTACCCAACATGTAGCGAATATGCCCGCATAAATTTTGAAAAGAATCCACTTTTAACTGCTTTTTATAACAGTTTTACTAGAATACTTCGTTGCAATCAACTTTTCGATGGCGGTATCGATTATCCGGTCTTACAACACTTTACTTGTAAAGCTGCAAAACTGGATATAAACTCCGTAAAATATTGGCTGGTTCCAAATCAAAAGAACCGCTGCTATATCATTAAAAATTTTTCGTATAAAGGGTAATTTGTGTTTGACAATATGACACCAAATCAAAGATTATTAGTCGCAGTACTAATCTCCATAGTTTTTTTCGTGGCCTATACGGCTATCTTTCCACCTCAAGAGCTTCAACAACAAAATGAGCAGACAACAAAAAAAGCCACCAAGCAAGAGGTGGTACAACAAAGCATAGAAGATGTTGCAGGGCACAAGATCCAACAACAAGATGAGTCAGCGCGAGATGCTTCGATCCTCACGGTTGTTACAAATGACAAGTTTGTGCTTAAAATCGATTCACTTGGGCGTATCGCTTCAAAAGAACTTCTAGAAGAGAAATTTAGAAATGCAGAGGATCTACACGCACAGGTGATTCCACAAAACGGAACAAAACCGTTATTTATCCGATTTGCAGATCAAAAGCTTAATGATGCAGCTATCAAAACACCTTATACTGCCAATATCCAAAAAGCACAACTCAAAGATGCACCACTGCACGTAACACTTACACAAGTGTTACCTGATTTGAAAGTTACAAAAGAATTGACTTTTTATGCTGATGGACATTATGATGCTAAAATTACTACAAGCAAAGATGTGAAATATTTCGTTTATCTTGGTGATAGACCTCAGGTAAGTAAAAAGCTCATGGCAGTTGCCGGGGCGCTGATTTATACAAATGATGGGAAGATGCATATTACTGAAGATGGTGATGCTGAAGGAAGACAGATATTTGGTGATGTTGGATTGATCTCTACGTTTGATCAGTACACTGCGATCATCATGTATGGCCTTAGTAAAGATACCAACATCATTGTTGAGAGAGGTTTTAACGATAATCCTGTTGTCTATTTTGAAGGGCACAATACAATGGATTTTCATGGATATATCGGCCCAAAAGAGCATGAAGTACTTAAATCAATTGATCCAATCCTTGTTAATGCGATTGAATATGGATGGTTTACTTTTGCAGCTAAGCCACTTTTTGCTCTCCTTTTGTGGCTCTATGGGATCTTCGGCAACTGGGGATGGGCTATTATTGCTTTGACTGCCATTGTGCGTGCGGTGCTTTATCCACTCACCTATAAGGGTATGATGGGGATGCAAAAGATGAAAGAGTTAGCACCAAGGATCAAAGAGTTGCGTGAAAAATACAAAAGTGATCCACAGCGTTTAAATGCTGCAACGATGGAACTTTACAAAAAACATGGTGCCAATCCGCTTGGGGGATGTTTACCGATGTTGTTGCAGATCCCTGTATTTTTTGCAATCTATCGTGTACTTTTAAATGCAGTTGAGCTTCAAGGTGCGCCTTGGATGTTGTGGATCAACGATCTCTCACGTATGGATCCTTACTATATTTTACCGATCCTTATGGGTGCATCGATGTTCTTCCAGCAAAGGATGACACCAAACAATTTTACAGACCCGATGCAAGAGAAAGTGTTTAAGTATCTGCCTGTGATCTTTACATTCTTTTTCGTTACATTCCCTTCCGGACTTGTGTTATACTGGTTTGTGAACAACCTTTTCTCTATAGCACAACAGTTTATAGTGAATCAACAATTCAAAAACGCCAAAGATGCAAAAGCAGCTGTTGAGAAAAAAAGTGGGAAATAGCTATGATAAAGAGGATAGAATCACATTCGCTTGAAGATGCATACCAACAAGCTGCCGAGCATTTTGACTGCTCTATTACTGAATTGGCGATCGAAGTTATACAGACCCCAAGCAACGGTTTTTTAGGATTTTTTCAAAAGAGTGCCATCATTGTTGCAGCGATCGATCCGGCAAAAAAGAGCATTGAAAAAGAACAACAGCCTAAAATGGTTGATGATACGATCTTGCCTGAGTCGTTTGTGAGCGATCAAGATGAAGGGCTTGATGAAGATCTTGTAAGTGGACTCGACTACACAGCAGATTATGATGATGCTTACGATGAACAAGAAAATACCCACATTGGCATCAATGGCGTGGCAAAAGAGGTCAAGCAAGCAGTTAATGAACTCTTTGCAAAAATCTGTTTTGATATCGATGAGATTGCCGTCTCGGTTTATGACGAGCAGACACTTTTGGTTGAGTTTACAGGTGAAGATGCGGCATTGCTTATCGGTAAAGAGGGGTACCGCTATAAAGCGCTTTCCTATATGCTTTTTAACTGGATCAATGCGAAGTACAATGTACAGCTTCGCCTTGAGATCGCAGAGTTTTTAAAAAACCAAGAGGAGGGTGTCGGGAAGTATCTTGAAAATATCTACGAGATTGTCGATAAAGATGGACGCGCACAAACCAAGATCCTTGACGGAGTACTTGTACAAATTGCCCTTAAAGAGCTTCGCAACCGTTACCCAGACAAGTATGTGGTGATCCGCTCAACTAAAGAGGGATTGAAGTACATCATCATCAACGACTACCACGCCTAAAATGGATAATGAAACAATTGTAGCGATCGCAACCGCCAACGGGATTGGTTCGATCGCTATCGTACGACTCAGTGGTGATGATGCGCTTGAGATTGTCAAAAAACTTACCAAAAAAGAAAATTTCCAACCCCGCTACGCCACACTCACCAATGTTTACGATAAAACCGATGCTCTAATCGATGAGACTATCGTGATCTATTTTCAAGCTCCCCGCTCCTTTACAGGTGAAGATGTGGTTGAGATTCAGTGTCATGGTGGGTTCATCGTTGCGCAGTCTATTTTGCAGGCTGCACTTGATAGGGGTGCAAGGCTTGCACAGCCCGGAGAGTTTTCCAAACGGGCATTCTTTAATGGGCGTATTGATCTTAGCGAAGCAGAAGCGATCGCACAGCTGATTGAAGCCAAAAGTGAAGATGCGGCAAAGATTTTAGCACGTCAAGTTAAAGGTTCGCTCAAAGAGTTTATCGAGAGTGTGCGCGACGAGATTATCCATATACTTGCATATTCAGAGGTGAGTATCGATTATGCCGAAGAGGATCTGCCGGATGATCTGGTAGCGCAGATAAAAGATAAACTGCAAAAACTCCATAAGCAACTCGAAAAAACGTTGCATGCTTCAAAATCACGCTCGGGTCTTATGCAGGGGTTTCGTGTGGCGATTGTGGGTAAGCCAAATGTGGGTAAAAGTTCGCTTTTAAATGCACTGCTGAACTACAATAGAGCGATTGTCAGTGATATTGCAGGAACAACGCGAGATACAATCGAAGAGCAGGTAAAGATCGGCACACACCTTATTCGCATTGTTGACACGGCAGGGATCCGCGAAGCAAGTGATGCGATCGAGAAGATTGGGATCGAGCGAAGTCTTGAAGCGATCGAGCAAAGTGACATCGTTGTAGCACTCTTTGATGCTTCAAGAGAGTTTGATGATGAAGATGCACAGATAGTCCAACTTTTACAAGAGACAGATAAGGAGAAGATTATCATTAAAAACAAGATCGATCTTAAGCAAAAGCTTGTTTGCAAAGTTGGCTTTGATCTTGAACTTAATTCCAAAGATGATGTTTCTGCACTCATTGAGCAACTTCAATTAATTATGGACAAAAGTAACATAAGCGATGAGATGATGCTTATCTCACAGCGCCAGATCGCAGCAGTACAGCAGACGATGCAAAATATCCAAGAGGCGTTTACACCGCTTGCAGATCAAGAGCTTGAGATCTTTTCATGGCATCTTAATGAGGCAGTCAAATCAATGGCAAGTATCACACGACCATTTGATAATGATGAGATGCTCGATAAGATGTTTAGCTCTTTTTGTTTGGGAAAATAGGTGAAATATTTAGCGATCGATCTGGGACTTAAACGCATTGGTCTTGCTTACTCTGCACACAAAGATATCGTTACCCCCTTACCGGCAGTTATGCGTAAAAACCGTAACCAGGCAGCCTCTGAGGTTCAAAAGGCGATCAAAGAGTGGCAGGTGGACGCACTTGTGGTTGGTTTACCGCTTGGCGGTAGCAGCGAAGATGAGATGCGTCGCAGAGTCAAACATTTTGTGAATCTTTTGGAGTTTGAGGGTGAGGTGTTTTTTCAGGATGAATCTGGAAGCTCTCTTGAAGCCAAGGCGTTGCTAAAAGGTGAGATGCGCTACATACGGGACGGGCGTGTTGATTCTCTTGCTGCTATGGTGATTTTACAACGATTTAAAAATAGCTACTTTTTATAGCGATATTAAGTTGAATAGCATATAATGCCACCATGAAGAACTTTAGTATCGTATTTGAAAGTATTGATGAGCTTAAAAAAACAGTCTCTTTAAAGGGCGTTGTTGATAGTTCCAGATTGTTGATCCAAGTTTTTTGTGCTACAGCGAATCAAAATTTTATCATAAAAATGGAAGATTATTTCCGCTTGAAATTTCCAAATGCAACATTTATGGGAACAACAACTGATGGTGTTATTATGGATACTGAGGTGTATTGTGAAACCAAAAGTGTTGCGACTTTTACCTTTTTTGAAAAAACCAATTTAATGCTTATAGAAGATTGTAAAACGCGAGAAAACCTTGAAAAGCGCGTGCGTGAAAATGCAGAAACAATGATCAAACAGGCATACTATAATGCTTTGACAGGACTGCCAAATAGAATCAGTTTGATGTCCGATCTTGGAAAACATTTGGGTGATGTCATTATTTTGATTAATGTGAATGATTTTACCACCATTAACGATTTTTACGGCTATAAAGTCGGTGATACTATTTTAAAGCAGATCGCTAATGTGTTACAAGAGTTTGCAAAAGAGCATGCCGCTAAGGTATATAAATTACCATCGGATGAGTTTGCACTTCTGCTTCAGATAGATAATCATGCCTCATTGATAGAACAGTATTTGCAAAAGATTAAGGAGTTGGTTGAATCGTCAGATTATTTTTATGAAGATGCGGAAATATATATCGGTATTACTCAAGCAGCTGCGGTTGTCAACATAGAAAAAACAGGCTTAATCCATGCCGATATGACACTCAAACTTGCCAAACAAAAAAGAAAAGAGTACTTGGTATATCATGAAGATATGCAGCTCTCTCAACAGTATGAGCACAATATTAAGATGGCGCATACAATTAAGAGGGCATTAAAAGATGACAACGTGATCCCTTTTTATCAGCCTATCATCGATCTTAGTGATATGTCGATAGCAAAATATGAAGCACTGATACGGATAAAAGAGGAGGATAAAATACTCCCCCCTTTCATCTTCCTAGATATCAGCCGTAAGATAAGGCTTTATGGTGAATTGACAAAGAGGATGATAGAAAAGAGCTTTGCATTTTTTGCCAACACGACAAAAAGGTTTAGTTTAAATTTAAGTTTTGAAGATATTTCAAATGAGCATATAAAAAACTTTTTACTCGACAAGCTTCAGCAGTATGGTGTAGGATCGCAGTTAACCATTGAGCTTTTGGAAACAGAGGAGATCGAAGATGTGCAGATTGTGCATGATTTTGTCAATATGGTTCGTCGTTACGGTGTAAAGGTTGCCATCGATGATTTTGGCAGTGGTTATGCAAATTTTGAGTATGTGACAAATATTGCATCTGATTTTGTCAAGATAGACGGATCGCTCATTAAAAATATTGATAAGGATCGAAACAGCAAGATTATTACCGAAACGATTGTTGCTTTTACCAAAAAGATGGGTAAAAAAACGGTCGCGGAGTTTGTCCACTCAAAAGAGGTGCTAGAGGTGGTGCAACAGATCGGGATCGATTACGCGCAAGGGCACTATTTTAGTGAATCCAAAGAGTCTATTTGACCCTTTTTGGTTAAGAGCTCTCCCATTTTTTTATAAAACTTGAAAAAACTTAGCAGCCTCCTCCTCATCATTGCTAAGATTCTCAGGTGTAAAAAATTATCTAAGCCAAGACTAATAAAAGTTTTACAAAAGTTTTTGTATAATGTGCCCAATTATTCAGTCAAGGAAAAAACTATGGCATTAAATGTATATTATGACAAAGATTGTGATTTAAGTATCATTCAAAGCAAAACGGTTGCGATGATCGGTTTTGGAAGCCAAGGGCACGCGCACGCTGAAAACCTAAGAGACAGTAGTGTTAATGTAGTTGTAGGTTTAAGAAAAGGTGGAAGCTCTTGGAAAAAAGCTGAGGCAAAAGGTTTTGAAGTTTTAACAGTAGCTGAAGCTACTGCGAAGGCTGATGTTGTGATGATTCTTCTTCCAGATGAAAACCAAGCTGAGATTTATGCTGCCGAGATTGCACCAAACCTTAAAGATGGTGCTACCATTGCATTTGGTCACGGTTTTTCTATCCACTTCGGTAGAATCCAGCCGGCAGCTAATATCAATGTAATGATGGTTGCTCCAAAGGCTCCGGGACACACTGTAAGAAGTGAGTTTATTAAAGGTGGTGGTATCCCTGATCTTATCGCTGTTGGACAAGATCCAAGTGGCGCTACCAAAGAGTTGGCTCTCTCTTATGCTTCAGCGATTGGTGGCGGTCGTACAGGTATCATTGAGACAACTTTCAAAGATGAGACTGAGACTGACCTTTTTGGTGAGCAAGCAGTTCTTTGTGGTGGTGTTTCTGCACTTATCCAAGCTGGTTTTGAAACACTTGTTGAAGCTGGTTATCCTGAAGAGATGGCATATTTCGAGTGTTTACATGAGATGAAGCTGATCGTTGATCTTATCTTTGAGGGTGGGATTGCCGATATGCGTTACTCTATCTCAAACACAGCTGAGTATGGTGATATGGTTTCAGGTCCTCGCGTTATCAACGAAGAGTCTAAAAAAGCTATGAGAGAAGTACTCAAAGAGATCCAAAACGGACAATTCGCTAAAGATTTCGTTCTTGAAGGTCAAGCAGGGTACCCAAGAATGAACGCTGAGAGAAATAACCTCAAAGCACATCCAATCGAGAAAACAGGTGCGCGTCTTCGTGAAATGATGCCGTGGATCAAGGCAAACAAAATCGTAGACCAAGACAAAAACTAATCTTGAAAATCTCTAGCACTCATCTTCGGATGATGTGCTCAGTCACCTACTTGGTGTAGGCTCCCTCCCACAAACATCCAAATCTAAGCACTATAAATTTCCAATCTTGAGTTTTTGGGCTTGCTGTAAAAACTTTGCTTCGCTCGTTTTTTGGTGTAACTTTTAACTGCTATAATCTTTTTATGAAAAAACGAATTTTTATTACCGCTACCAACACCGACATAGGTAAAACCTACACAACCAAACTGTTGATGCGGGTTTTGACGAAGATGGGGTATAAGGTTGGGGTGATCAAGCCGATTGAGACCGGCGTTACATCTAACGAGTATCCCGATGGGGATGCTTTGCTTAGCCTTTTAAAACAGCTTAACCCTCAAGCTGACTCACTCGATGTGAGCGATGTTGTGCCTGTGGCTTACGAGATTCCGGCGGCTCCTTATGTGGCGGGTGGGTTTTCTCGGATCGATTATGGCAAGATCGATGCAGCGATCAAAAACCAAGAGATCCTTTGTGATGTGTTGCTTATTGAGGGAGCGGGTGGGCTTTATGTGCCGATCGATAAAGATAGGATGATGATCGATCTTATCAAGCAGTTTGATGCAACAGCGATCTTGGTGACACACTGCTCTTTGGGGTGTATTAACGATACGCTGATTCATAAAAAAGCTTTAGATGATATGTTGATACCCAATGAGATTGTTTTTAACTGTCGTGATGAGGAGATAGAGAGTTTTGAAGCGATCTCAAAGCCCTATTTTGCAAAAGTATTTCCTGAGGTTTTTACCACAAAAGAGCTTGAAAAACTTGCAGTGAAAATGGGGTTTTCGTTATAATACAACACTAATCAAGAGGGATATTGATGAAGCATTTAATCCGTACAGATGATTTTAGCGTGAAGCAGATCAAAGAGCTTATGGCCGATGCAAAACGTTTTAGTGATGGCAGGTTTGAGAGAATTTTACAAGACAAGATCATCATCACGCTTTTTTTTGAAAACTCCACAAGAACAAAAAGCTCCTTTGAGATTGCGGCAAAACGCCTAGGTGCTGAGGTGGTGCACCTTGATGTTGCCAAAAGCTCTACCAAAAAAGGGGAGACACTTGTTGATACCGCGATGAACCTTGATGCCATGGGTCCTGATGCGATCATTGTACGTCACCAAAACGCCGGTGTGCCAAAGATCCTCTCAAACCACACCAAAGCCTCAATTTTAAATGCCGGAGATGGTGCGCATGCTCATCCATCGCAGGCGTTACTCGATCTTTATACCCTTACAGAGCATTTTGGGGATGTGGCAGGTAAAAAGATCGCAATTGTGGGAGATATCAAAAACTCCCGTGTGGCAAACTCCAACATCGAGTTGTTGCAGCGCTTTGGGATGGAGGTGATTTTGGTAGCACCACCACATTTTTTGCCAAAAACATCACTGCGATCTACCCATCATCTGCACGACATCATCGATGAGGTGGATGCGATCATGAGTCTAAGAACGCAAACGGAGCGTCACTCGACACAGAGTTATGCGAGTCTTAAAGATTATGCGAGTGACTTTTGCATTACCGAGGAGTTACTAGGTGATCGTGATGTGATACTGTTGCACCCAGGGCCTGTACATAGAAACATCGACATCAGCGATGCACTCCTTGAAGATCCGCGGTGTAAAGTGTTGCAGCAAGTTAGCAACGGGGTAAACATCAGAATGGCAATACTGAAAAAACTGATAGCTGACAATTAAAACAGATGGGGTTTGTTAAGCTCAACCTTTATGGCAAAACAAAAACGCCGTGCCTTTTTCTCAGTGACTTTACAGGTGAAAACTGCGAGGTGTATCCCCTCGATTCACTAAAGCAAAATAATATCGCTTATGCTATTGATGCAAATCACACATATACACAGCACAAATATTTTTTAGAAAAAAAAGCGGTAGATTTTCATGAGTATGCTGCAAAATTTAACACAGTCATTGAGAATATCAAAGCTGGAAATACCTATATCCTCAACCTAACGCAACCAACTGCTATCGACACAAATCTCTCACTCGAAGCGATATACAAACACGCCAATGCGCACTACAAACTACGCTACAAAGATCAGTTTGTCTGCTTCTCCCCCGAGCCGTTTATCCGCATAGAAGATAACACCATCGCTACCTTTCCGATGAAAGGCACCATCGATGCTTCTTTGCCAAATGCCAAAGAGAAGATACTCGCCAATGAAAAAGAGATGGCGGAGCATGTGATGATTGTTGATCTTTTGAGAAACGATCTAAGCATTGTTGCCAAAGATGTTAAGGTGGAGCGTTTTAGGTACACACAAAAGATAGCAGCGGGAGATAAAGAGCTTTTGCAGGTTAGCTCACACATCAGCGGCAAGTTAGCATCAAATTGGCAAGAGCATTTAGGAGATATCCTCAAAGCGCTTCTTCCAGCCGGCAGTATCAGTGGCGCACCGAAAAAAAGTACGGTGGATTTAATCCAAAAGATCGAGGGGTGTGATCGGGGGTTTTTTAGCGGTGTGTTTGGGGTGTTTGACGGTAAGAGGGTTGAGAGTGGAGTGATGATCCGTTTTATCGAAAAAACAGCGCAAGGGTATCTTTACAAAAGTGGTGGTGGCATCACCTTGGATAGTGATGCAAGAAGTGAATATGAGGAGATGATTGATAAGGTTTATCTACCTTAGTAGCACTTAGAGAGCCTCTTAAGAATTGTTGGGTTATAATAAGTTTTAGTAAGTAGCAGATAGCGTTATTTTTTTAGATGCTCAGACCAACGGGAGGATTTGTCGTCTAAAAAAATGACGATATCTGCGGTAAATAACTTTGACTTCATTATAAGAGAGTAAAATGTATATAGAAGATCTAAAATTTTCACTATGGGCTGATTTTATTGAGCGAGACTACCTCGATGGAGGTTTTAAAGAGCTGATTGCACAAAAGATCATTAACGGTGCCACCTCCAATCCGGCGATTTTTAAAAACGCGATCCTCAACTCCCCCGCATACAAAGCACAACTTGATGCACTCGATGCAAACTTAGAAGCAAAACAGAAGTATGAAGCACTGGCGATTTACGACATCCAAAAAGCGGCAGATATTTTAAAGCCACTTTATGACGCGGGTGATGATGGGTATGTGAGTATTGAGGTTGATCCGTTTTTGTGCGACGATGCTAAGGCGACGATTGAGGAGGGTAAAAGACTCTTTCGTGATATTGGCAGAGAAAATGTAATGATCAAAATCCCTGCTACCAAAGCCGGATATGAAGCGATGGAGGAACTTACTGCCTGTGGTATCCCTGTCAATGCAACGCTGATTTTTAAAAAAGAGCAGGCATTACAGTGCGCTAAAGCGTTTGAGCGTGGGGCAAAAAAACATGGCAGTGCAGTCGATACGGTGATCTCTGTTTTTGTCTCACGGGTGGATCGCGCACTTGATAAAAGATTGAGTGAAGCGGGTGTGAGTAGAGCACTCAGTGGCATCTACAACGCCGCAGATATCTACAATGGCGTAGAAGCGTTACATGTAGAGAAGTGCCGTACCCTTTTTGCTAGTACCGGAGTTAAAGATGATTCACTTCCAGCGCATTACTATATCGAGCAACTGCTAGCTTACAACAGCGTTAACACTGCACCAATTGAGACGATCGAAGCATATATTGTCAATGGGGCAAAAGCCAAAGCGCTTCCTGTGAGTGATACAGTGATACAAGAGCATTTTAAGCAAGTTGAGCAAGCAGGGATCGATCTTGAAGCTGAGTTGCAAAAACAGATCGATGATGGTTTGCAGGCGTTTAAAGATGCATTTAGTGAGATTTTGGAAGCATTATGGAAACAGAAGTAGATGTGAGTAAGCTCACTTTTGAACAGTTGAAAAAAGTGAGGATGCACCTTAAAAAGATGATAGATGTCGGAGGTAGTGACCTCCATGTCAAAGCCAATGCGGTTATGCGTGCACGTATCAATGGTGAAATGAAACAGTTTTCCGATGGAATTATGTCCAAAGAGGATGCATTGACATTTGCCAAGGAGTTGCTCAAAGAGCGCTTTGATGAGTTTGTTGAGAAAAAAGAGCTTGACTTGGTGTATCCGTTTGATGAAAATAACCGTTTTCGTGTCAATATTTTCTTTCAGATGGATGGGGTCTCGGCGGTGTTTCGTGTGATCCCTGTCAAGATTCCCTCATTAAAAGGGTTACATCTACCTGAGATTGTGCGAAGTTTTACCCAAAAAAAGAGGGGACTTGTACTTGTAACCGGAGGCACAGGTTCTGGTAAATCAACGACGTTGGCTGCTCTTATTGATGAGTTAAACCTTACAAAAAAGAAGCACGTTATCACGATCGAAGATCCGATTGAGTTTGTCCATAAAGACCAAGGCTGTATCATCAACCAACGCTCAGTAGGGCAAGATACCCTCTCATTTTCCAATGCCCTTCGTGCAGCACTTCGTGAGGACCCTGATATCATCCTTGTTGGTGAGATGCGGGATCGTGAAACGATCAACCTTGCACTGCATGCAGCAGATACAGGGCACTTGGTGTTCTCAACTCTGCATACACTTGATGCGAAAGAGACCATTAACCGCATTATTGCGCAGTTTCCGACAGAGGAGCAAAACCGTGTAAGAATCTCACTTGCAGGTGTGCTGCAGGGTGTTATTTCGCAACGTTTGCTTCCGGCAAAAGATGGGGGAAGGTGTGCAGCGTTAGAGGTGCTTGTAAGAACACCGTTGATTGAAACATTGATTATGGAAAACCGAGATATTGAGATTAAAGATGCGATAGAAGCGGGTAAAGATCATTATGGGTCACAAAGTTTTGATCAGGCGATTTATGAACTTTACAATGAGGGGGTTGTTACCAAAGAGGTAGCGATGGAGTATGCTACAAGTGCTTCAGATCTTGAACTTCGTATCTCAGGTATTGGTAGTGGTAAAGTAAGTGCCACTCCAAATGCAATGCAACAAGAGGGGCAACCATTGATTGATGACGATGATATATTTGGCTTAAAGTAAACTTTAAATCAAATAAAGGTATAATTTCGCCCATTTTAAAAATAAGGACTTCATATGTTAGAAGGTATAGTTAGAGAGAGTACTGGCAAAAAGAGTGTGAAAGCACTTCGCCGTGATGGTTATCTAATTGCGAATATTTACGGAAAGGGTCTTGAAAATATCAATGCCGTATTCAAAGAAAATGAGTATATCCGTGCTGTTCGCAGAAAAGATACAATTGCATTCCCCGTCAAAGTGGATGGTAAAGAGATGCAAGTTGTGGTTCAAGCATATGAGTCGCACCCTGTAACTGGGAAACTGCTACATGTAGATCTAATGGTTGCGCAACCTGGTGTTGTAACACACTACCATGTACCGGTTGTACCTGTCGGTGAAGCGATCGGTCTTAAAAATAAAGGTATGGTAAATGTATCAAAATCTCGCCTTCGTGTAAAAGCTAAGATCGAAGATCTACCTCAAAAAATTGAGATCGATGTAACAGAGATGGATGTTGGTGATGCGAAACTTATCCGTGACTTGCCACAAATTCCTAATGTTACATACACTGATGCTGAGCGTGTTGCAGTGCTAAGTGTTATTAAAGCTAAGTAAGGTTTTGTAATGCTCATAGTCGGTCTGGGGAACCCTGGAACCGCCTATGACAAAACACGCCATAACATCGGTTTTATGGTGATCAATGAACTGATCAAGCGTTTTGGCGCTGTAAAACAATCCTCCTCAAACTTTCAGGGTGAACTTTTCAAATTTTTAGAAAACCATTTTTTATTAAAACCACTCACTTTTATGAACCTCTCGGGCGAATCGGTTGTGAAGGTAAAAAAATTTTACAAACTTGATGAAGTTATTGTAATACATGATGATTTAGATCTTGCGTTTGGTACTTTACGTTTTAAGTTTGGTGGTGGTCATGGTGGTCATAACGGGCTGAGATCGATCGATAAAGAGATCACTAAAGAGTATGCAAGGGTGCGTATGGGTATAGGAAAACCTGAGCATAAAGGGGAGGTGACTTCTTATGTGCTGAGTGCTTTTAGTACCAATGAGGCAGAGTGTTTGCCAAAATGGATTGCACACACCTGCGATGCCATTGAGTTTCTTTTAGAACACTCTCTTGAAGATACCTCTTCAAAATTCTCCAAAAAGAGCCCTTTATGTTAGTGTACAGATATATCACAATCCACTATCTCAAGTATTTTTTGGTGATTTTGTTTGCTTTGGTACTTTTTATGGTCGGTTTTGATTATGTTGGTGTTTCAGAAGCACTGAAGTCTGCCAACTTGGTACTTATCTATCTGGTGTATAAAACTTTTTTTGGGATCGATATGCTGCTGCCGATTTCACTTGTGTTTGGGATGATCGCAACAAAAATTTATCTCATACGCTCCAGTGCGCTTGTTTCGTTTTACTCGCTTGGGTATTCTCGAACAGATATCTTAAAGCCTTTTATTGTGGTAGCATCACTTATCATTATGGGTTATATTTCACTGCACAGTTTTACCAAGTTTGCCAGAGCAGATGAGTATGCTTATAATATCCGCGTGCATGGAAAGTACCTTAACCCAAGTCGCGATCTCTTTTTTATCTACCAAGGGCAGTATATCTACTTCTCCAAGCTTTTGCCGATCGAAGAAAAAGCGATAGGTGTCCGTGTTTTTCAGGTCAAGAATAACTCTTTAAAAACAGTGATCATTGCCAAAGAAGCAAAGTTTAAAGATAATTACTGGGTGCTTAAAAAAGGGGATGTTATCACAAAACCGGATTCTATGAGTTTTGATAGCAAAGGGGTTTCGGTTAAGCAAAAAAAGGAGCTCAAAATTCTTAAAGGGTTTCGTCCAAAGGTACTCGATCAGGTCTATTTGGGACAAGCTGATTTCTCTTTGCACGATGCGTGGCAGGCTTATGCTCTTTTAAGTAAGCAAGGTATCGATACGAGCAATATTGTTGGGGCACTTTATCGGATACTTATCTACCCTTTCTTTGCACCGCTACTTATTGTGATTATTTTCTTTTTTGTTCCTATCAGTGTGCGTTTTTTGAATGTCACTCTTTTTTCATTTGGTGCAATCCTTGCAACACTTATAGTGTGGGGGATCCTTTTTATGCTCATTGAGCTTTCCAATCACAAAACAATCCCGAGTGAGGTTGGAATTATCCTTCCTATTGTATTGCTGTTGCTCAGTGCGTTGGGTTTTTGGAAAAAGTATACAACTTAAAACTTCCTATAAGCGCATTTTAGATAAAATCTACCCAAAAAATGGGAAAAATTTGATGATAGATTTTAAAGCACTTGCCAAAGAGTATAAAACCCCTTTATATGTTTACGATTTTGATTATATGACTCAGCAGTTTGAGGAGCTCAAAGAGGCTTTTCGTGGTAGAAAGTCGATCATCGCTTATGCCGTAAAGGCAAACTCAAATCTCAGTGTAGTGCAACACTTTGCCAAAATGGGTAGTGGGGCTGATTGTGTCTCGATCGGTGAAGTTCGTCGTGCACTTTTAGCGGGTGTACCAAAATATAAGATTATCTTCTCAGGTGTCGGTAAAACTGACGATGAGATCAAAGAAGCGATAGAAAAAGATATTCTTTATGTCAATGTGGAGAGTGAAGCGGAGCTTGGGCGCGTTGAGTTGATGGCAAAAGAGCTTGGTAAAGTCTCTCGTATTAGTATTCGAGTTAACCCTAATATCGATCCAAAAACCCACCCCTATATTGCAACAGGATTGCATGATAACAAGTTTGGTGTGGCAATCGATACTGCGAAGCGAATGTACATTATGGCAAAAAACTCTGCGCATCTTGACCCTGTGGGGATCCACTTCCACATAGGTTCGCAACTAACAGAGCTTGAACCTATCCGAGAGGCCGCCGAGATTGTAGCTGACTTGGTGCGTTCGCTCAATGTACTTGATATTGAGCTGAAATTTTTTGATATCGGTGGTGGTTTGGGTATAAAGTACAAAGATGAGCAGGCAATCAAACCGTACGATTATGCGCAGGCGATTTTAGGTACACTCACAGCGCTTGATATGACAATTATCTGTGAGCCGGGAAGATTTTTAACGGCAAACGCTGGGTATTTCTTGACAAAAGTGCTGTATGAGAAGCAAAACGGTGCGAAAAAGTTTGTGGTTGTTGATGGGGCGATGAACGATCTTTTACGCCCGTCACTTTATAACGCCTACCATAAGGTTGAAGCGATCACAGAGAATGATGGTGAGTGTAGAGAAGTGGACATCGTAGGTCCTGTGTGTGAAAGTGGTGACTTTTTTGCCAAAAACTATAAGCTCCCACCGCTAGAGCACAACGATCTGCTAGTGATTAAATCTGCAGGAGCGTACGGCTTTGGTATGGGAAGCAACTACAACACAAGAGGCAGAAGCGCTGAAGTTGCTGTGCAAAACGGTGAAGCAAGAGTTATTCGCAAGCGTGAGAGCTTTGAGGGTCTCATTGCGCTTGAGCAAGAGTTTTTAGAAAAGTAGGAAGTGGTATTTTGTATTTTATCGATGTTCAGGGGACTTTGATTAGTGATAGTGACAAGATGCCAATCGATGGCAGTATCGAGTTTTTGACCCACTTGAACAAACACAATATCCCCTATATGATCATCACCAACAATACAAAAAAAGCCTCAAAAGTTTTTTATGAGTATCTACAGTCAATCGGTCTGAATTTCAGGTTTGAGAAATATCTTGATCCTTTAATGGTTTTAGAAGATCGTGTTACTAAAAAGGGTGTTGCCGCTTATGGAGCCAAAGAGTTTTTAGATACTTTGCAAAAGATGGGTTACACACTTGATTATGAAAACCCAAAAACGGTGCTTGTTGCTATCAAAGAGGATTTTAGTGCCGATGAGTATGCACAGATGATCGATTTTATCTTAAATGGTGCAAAGCTTATTGGGATGCATGAGACCTCAATCTATGCAAAAAACAATAAGCGCTACCCTGGAGTTGGTGCGATACTCAAGATGCTGGAGTTTGCCACAAGTTGTGAGTATGAAGTGGTTGGCAAACCAAGTGTGGCGTTTTACAATGAAGCGCTCAAGCGATTGCAACAGCAAGATAAAGAGGCTTGTTTTGCAAAGATCGAGATCATCAGCGATGATGTCAAGGGGGATCTTGGGGGTTCCAAAGAGCTTGGGATGCAAACACTGTTTGTCACAAGTGGCAAATACAAAAGCGCCAAGGAGATTGTGCCGTTTCTGCAAGAGCATCTTAAACCAGATTTTATCTACAAAGATATGCAGGATATTTTAACGCACCACGATAGGATACAAAGATGAAAACACTTGAACAATGCAGAGTAGCGATCGACAGGATCGATACAGAGTTGTTAGAATTGCTGAATAAAAGGATGGAAGTAGTAGAGCGTGTCGGTGCGATCAAAAAAGATACAGGCGGAGCTATCTACAGACCTGAGAGAGAAAAAGCGATTATCGAGCGTTTGAGTGAACTATCCAAAAAAAGTGGCGGTGTTTTAAACAAGGCGGCGATTGAGGCGATTTTTTTGGAGATTTTCGCTGTAGCTCGTAACTTAGAACTTCCAGAGCGCATTGCCTACCTTGGACCGGAGGGAAGCTTTACCCACCAAGCGGCAGAGAGTCGTTTTGGGGCGATGAGTGAGTATCTTTCCCTTAACTCGATAGAGTCTGTTTTTAAAACGATCGAGGCTGGGCGAGCAAAATTTGGTGTGGTGCCGATAGAAAATTCACGCGATGGAATTGTGGGTGAAACACTTGATCTGCTTGCACAATCTTCGATGAAGATTGTGGCAGAGCTTTATATGCCGATACATGTAACATTTGCGACAAAAGCGCAAAAACTTGAAGATATCACCAAGATCTACTCCAAAGACAAAGGTTTTGGGCAGTGTCGCGATTTTTTGAGTGAGCATGGCTTTAACGATGTTGAGCTTATCCCTGTGGAGTCAACCGCAAAAGCGGCAATCTTGGCTGCAGAAGATGATAATGCAGCAGCGATATGCTCCCATATCGCCGCAAAACTTTATGGGGTTCCGGTACTTTTTGAAAATATTGAAGATGAGCAGGAGAATACCACCCGTTTTGTCATACTCAGTGATTTTAAAAACGGTATGAGTGATGATGATAAAACCTCGATCCTTGTGCGTCTTAAAGATGCAGTCAAAGCGGGAGCATTGGTGCATTTCTTGCAAGATTTTGATGATCAGCAGATCAATCTCAGTAAGATTGAATCGCGTCCGGCAAAAGATAAAGATGGCGGATTTGCGTACTGGTTCTACATCGATTTTTATGGACATATCGATGAGCCGAGAATCCAAAAAGTGGTGCAAAAACATCAAAATGAGATCAGATGGTTGGGATCTTATGTAAAGGGTGAGAATTGAGATTTAACAAACATTTAGAGAGTATAAAAACTTATGAAGCTGGCAAGCCGATAGAGCTTGTTGTAAGGGAGTTTGGGATTGATCCAAAAGATATTGTCAAGCTCGCATCGAATGAAAATCCGCTTGGATGTTCACCAAAGGTGCAAGAGGCTGTCAAAGATATTGTAGCCAATATGGCACTTTATCCTGATGACTCGATGCTTAAACTCAAAGATGGTCTCTCTAAAAGATTTGGACTAACGCATCAAAATATCATCATCGGTAGCGGAAGCGATCAGGTGATCGAGTTTCTTATCCATGCCAAAGCAGATGAAAACAGCGCAATACTCATCAACAGCGTAACATTTGCAATGTATGAGATCTATGCCAAGCATGTGGGTGCAAAGATCATAAAAACCAGATCGCTAGAACATAATCTTGAGGAGTTTTACGAACTTTACAAGAGCGAAAAACCATCGATCATCTTTTTGTGTACTCCAAACAACCCAACAGGTGATGCGATCGATGCTGTGAAGATGCAGCAGTTTTTAGACAAGATCGATAGCGACACCCTTGTGGTTGTTGATGGTGCATATATGGAGTACGCAAAATATGCCAATGAGGCTAAAGCTGTTGCGCCAAAAGAGTTGGTGCAAAAGTATGAAAATGTGATCTATCTCGGAACATTTTCAAAAGCTTACGGTCTTGGTGGTATGCGCGTAGGGTATGGTCTTGCAGATGAAGCGATTATCAAGCAGCTTTATAAACTACGCCCACCGTTTAATATCACAACACTCTCGCTTGAAGCAGCAAGTGTGGCACTAGAAGATGAGGAGTTTGTGAACAAAAGTATCGCTTTGAATTTTGAGCAGATGAATCGCTACAAAGAGTTTGCAAATGAGCAAAAAATAGATATAATAGAGAGTTATACAAATTTTGTTACTTTATCTCTGAATAACAACCAAAACTCTACAAAACTTGCTGATGATCTTCTAAGACAAGGGATGATAATAAGAGATTTGGCAGGGTATGGACTCAATGCTATCCGCGTAACAGTGGGAACACCCGAGCAAAATGATCGATTCTTTGCATTAGCAAAACAATTTTTATAAGGTCAAAGAAACTAGATGGATTTTAAAGCACTTTTTACGCAACTTTCAGTTGTTTATGCAAAATTAACAAAACAACAAAAAGCGATTATTGCGTTTGCTGTTGTGGGGATTGTTGCT
Source organism: Campylobacterota bacterium (assembly GCA_013607635.1). Taxonomy (GTDB): domain Bacteria; phylum Campylobacterota; class Campylobacteria; order Campylobacterales; family Sulfurimonadaceae; genus Sulfurimonas. Next base: position 6,152 of record VCAY01000012.1, on the reverse strand, counting down.
TTTTTAATCTTCTTGGTAACCTATACGTCGAAAAATACGGCGCTGAACAAGTATGTTGTGCTTTTTGATTCCCTTAGCTCGCAAGATGCTGCCAAAGTTGTAGAACAACTCGAAAAAGATCAGATCCCTTATGAGCTTGATGCAAATAATGTAGTGAAAGTACCTCGCGATGTTGTTTATAAGGAGCGTATAGCGATTGCATCACTAGGGATTCCAAAAGATAATGTTGTAGGATTTGAGCTTTTCGATTCGCAAGAGTTTGGAGCGACAAAGTTTGATCAAGATGTAAAGTATCTTCGTGCGCTTGAGGGGGAGCTTTCACGTACTATCAATGTATTGGCACCAATTAAAAATGCAAGTGTATCGCTTGCGTTGCCAAAAGAGACCCTTTTTGTATCCAAACAGTCAGAGCCTACAGCTTCGGTAATGGTAGAGCTTGAGGATGATCGCACGCTTTCAAATAAGCAGGTTCGTGGTATCAAAAATCTTGTCGCTGCCGCAGTACCGAAACTTTTGCCAAAAAATGTGATGATTGTCAGCAGTGATGGGATTACGTTAGGTGATGAAGATGAGATGGCACAGATGGGTGAGCTCTCTGTAGTACAGCAAAGGTACAAAACCAAAGAGGAAGCAAAGCTTCGTAACAAAATTGTTGAGGTGATCGCGCCATTTGTCGGTGGTAAAGATAAAGTGGTTGCACAGGTGAGTATCGATTATGACTTTTCGATCAAAAGCTCAACGAGTGAGAAGTATGATCCTGAAAATGTGGTGCGAAGTGAGCAGGTGAGTGAAGAGAAGCGTGAAGGCTCTACTCCCCAAGCTGTCGGTGGTGTTCCTGGAACGGTAAGCAACATTGGTCCGGTAGAGGGGCTAAAATCTAACAAGACAACTGAAAAATATTCAAAAAATACAGGAACAACCAACTATGAGGTTGGCAAGATAGTCAGTACTGTCAAGTCGCAGTTTGCGCGTATAAAACGTATCACCGCAGCGGTGCTTGTTGATGGAAAGTACAAGTATAAACTTGATGATGCAGGTGAGAATACGGGAGAGATGGTGTACTCACCGCTTGATGCAGCAGATATCAATGCCCTTACTTCACTTGCGAGTCGATCTATCGGGATCGATACAGATCGCGGAGATCAGATCAGCGTGCAAAATTTGCAGTTTGAACGTAAAGCTGCCGATCCAAACAAAACACAAGTCAAAGAGGTTGTGGATTTTGCACAAACGTACCTTGCCCCATTTGCCGAAGTGTTTAAATACCTTTTTGTTCTGTTATTGTTGTTTATGCTTTACAAAAAAGTTATTGTACCATTCGCAGATAAAATGTTGGAGGTTTCCAAAGAGGAGGAGGAGCTTGAAGCACCGTCATTTGATATGACAGATGATGAGGATGATGACCTTGTTGAGAAAGTGCAAACAATGCGTAAAAAAGTGGAAGATCAACTTGGAATTAGTGCTAATCTTGACGAAGATGAGCTTAAACATGAAGTGCTACTTGAAAAAGTGCGTGCTATGGCAGAAGATGAGCCGGAAAATGTTGCATCACTTTTGCAAGCACTCTTAAGTGAGGAAGCGGAAGTTCCAACAAAGTAAGGGAAGAAGATGGCAACATTATCACAACAACAACAAGCAGCTTTTGACGAAATGGGGATGGCAGAGAGGATCGCTATTTTACTCTTACAGCTTGGGGAAGATGTAACTTCAGCAATCTTTTCTAATATGGATGTTGAATCTATTACTGAAATATCAAAGTATATCGCCTCACATAAAACGATCGATAAAGCGTTGGCAACAGCTGTTCTTGAAGAGTTTCATGCGATCTTTCAATCTGGACAGTATCTCACTTCCGGTGGTATGGAGTATGCAAGAGAGCTCCTTTATAGAACTCTCGGAGCTGAAGAGGCGAAAAAGGTGCTCGATAAGCTTAGCAAATCGATGCAAAATACACAAAACTTTGCTTACCTTTCTAAAATTAAGCCGCAACAACTTTCAGACTTTATTGTTAATGAACATCCACAAACGATTGCACTTATCTTGGCGCACATGGATGCTACAGAAGCAGCAGATACACTCCAGTACTTTTCAGATGATCTTCGTAGTGAAGTAGCGATGAGGATGGCAAAACTCGGTGATATTTCACCATCTATTATCAAGCGCGTTTCAGCTGTACTTGAGTCAAAACTTGAATCACTCGCTTCTTACAAGGTGGAAGTTGGTGGTACAAGGGCAGTTGCAGATATCTTTAACCGTTTGGGTGCTAAAAGTTCCAAATCTACACTTGCATCAATCGAGCAGATTGATGAGGAGCTTGCTACACAGATTAAAGAGATGATGTTTACCTTTGAAGATATTGTAACACTCGATAAAAGCGCTATTGCAGAACTGCTTAAAGCTGTTGAAAAACCTGATTTGATGCTTGCACTCAAATCAGCTCCTGAGGAGCTTAAAGAGAAGTTCCTCTCAGCTATGAGTACCCGTGCACAAGAAGCATTTTTAGAGGAGATGCAGTTTATGGGTGCAGTGAAGATGAAGGATGTTGAAGCGGCACAGCGTAAAATTGTTGAAGTGGTAAATCAGTTGGCTGAGGCTGGTACAATTCAGATGGGATCAACCGAAGAGATGGTAGAGTAGGATCATGGCAAAAATAATTGACAGTGATTCGATAGAGAAACACAATGTACAAAAATACAACTTTAAAGTGATCGCCCTAGGTTCCCAAGAGGAGTCTGGAAATCAAGAGGTTACGGTGGCAGTTGAACCACAATTAACCGATGAAACAATAGACTCAAGTTCATTAAGCTCAGGTACAAAAGATTCTCTCATAGAATCGTTAATGAAAAAGACTGATGAGATGAGCTCAAACTTTATCAAGCTGCAGATGAAATATGAGCAAAAAGAGCAAGAGTACAAAGAGGAGCTTGAAAAGGTTCGTAAAGAGGCTTATGAACTTGGTATTGAAACGGGCAAGGCACAAAGTCAAGAGGAGCTTGCAGGTACTATTGAAAACTCATTGGCTCAGTACAGTGCTACGGTTAAAAAACTTGAAGCGGCATCTTCAGAGTTTCAAAGCTCATTAGAGAGTGTAAAAGAGGAGTTGGTAGCAGCAGCGCTAGATATCGCTAAAGAGGTGATCAAAGTGGAAGTGTCTCAAAACTCTTCAGAGATAGCAGTACTTCTTACTAAAGAGCTTATAAAAGATTTACAGGGAGCTGCTAAGATCACTTTAAAAGTCAATCCTAAAGATCACAGTGTAATATCACAAGAATTAGGTCAACTACAGAATATAACAATACTTTCAGACAGTGCTATCAGTGAAGGTGGTGTTGTTGTGATGAGCGATGCCGGCAATATCGACGCGCAGATACAAAAACGGTTTGAGAGAGTCAAAAAAGCAGCTTTAAGTGAGTAAAATGGATATTAAAAAGAAGTCTATCAAAGAGTTGGAGACTCTTTGTCAAGAGATAAGAGAAAAGATTTTAAAAGTTGTCAGCAAAAATGGTGGGCATTTAAGCTCGACACTTGGTGCAACAGAGCTTATTGTGGCGATGCACAAGGTTTTTGATAGTGCAAAAGATCCGTTTATCTTTGATGTTTCACACCAGTCGTATGCCCACAAACTTTTAACCGACAGATGGGATCCATTTGAGAGTTTACGAACATTTGGCGGTATTAGTGGCTATACAAAACCGAGTGAAAGTGAGCATGATTATTTTGTGGCTGGGCACAGCTCTACCTCTATCTCTTTGGGTGTAGGAGCTGCTAAGGCGATAGCACTGAAAGGGGAGCAGGAGAGTCGCATACCTGTTGTGATGATCGGTGATGGCTCAATGACGGCAGGCATGGTGTATGAAGCACTCAATGAACTGGGTGAGCGGAAATACCCAATGGTGATCATCCTTAACGATAATGAGATGAGCATCGCCAAACCGATTGGAGCAGTCAGTAGAATGTTAAGCTCCGCAATGGCAAGTCCGTTTTATCAGCGATTTAAAAAGCATACAGAAAATTTTGTAGATAATTTTGGTGAGGGAGCAAGATATATCGCCAAAAGGATGGAAGAGTCTTTGAAGCTGGTAACACCGGGGATAATGTTTGAGGAGATGGGGATCGATTATATCGGTCCGGTGGATGGGCATAACCTCTCACAACTCATCGATATCTTTGAGACTGCCAAGGGGATGAAAAAGCCGGTGATTATCCATGCGCAGACTATTAAAGGTAAAGGGTATGAGATCGCTGAAGGACACGAAGAGAAGTGGCATGGAGTTGGACCTTTTGACATCAATAGCGGTGAGGGGGCTAAAAAAAGTGTTTCTAAATCTGCCACACAGATCTATACCGAAGCATTGATGGCACTCGCGGATAAAGATGAGAAAATTGTCGGTGTCACAGCTGCGATGCCAAGTGGTACGGGACTTACTCCATTGATGGAAAAATATCCTGAGCGTTTTTGGGACGTTGCGATCGCTGAACAACACGCTGTTACCTCAATGGCGGCACTTGCCAAAGAGGGGTTTAAACCGTTTTGCACGATCTACTCAACCTTTTTACAACGCGCTTACGATCAGGTGATTCACGATACTTGTTTGATGGACTTGCCTGTTGTGTTTGCCCTTGATCGTGCCGGAATTGTCGGTGAGGATGGGGAGACCCATCAGGGAGTGTTTGATGTTAGTTTTTTGCGAGCTATCCCAAACATGACACTTTTTGCTCCAAGAGATGAGAAAAGTTTGCATCAGGCTATGGGGTTTGCTGCTTCATATCGCCATCCATGTTCACTACGCTATCCAAGAGGTGGTTTTATAGAGACTGAAGGGTTGGCTGAATCGCAACCGTTTGAACTTGCAAAATCGCAACTTTTACAAACAAGTGAGGGTGATACCTTGTTTATAGGATATGGTAACGGTGTAGGGCGTGCTTATCAGACAGCGAAATACTTAGATCAAGGTGTGGCTTTGCTTGATCTTCGTTTTGTGAAGCCTCTTGATGTCGAGATGTTAAGTCACCTTGCTAAAAAACACAAAAAATGGTTTATTTTTTCAGATACTGCCAAAATGGGTGGTGTAGCGAGTGCGATAACTGAGTTTTTGCAGGAGCAAAATCTTCACGATATCAAACTTGTAAGTTTTGAGTATGAAGATAGCTTCATCACTCACGGTAACACCAAGCTTGTTGAAGAGTCTTTGGGACTGCTACCGCAGCAGTTGGCTAAAAAAGTACAGGAGAGATTGTAAATTTTTTTATCTGCATCGATTGGAGTTGGTGTTGTAAGATAGAGCGAAGTGCAACTAACAGCATCTCTTTTATCTATCAAATTGGAAGTTAATTGCCTTTGGTATAAGTTGGGCTTGTGCGCTTGAATTTTGGTGTAGCATCTGCTACAATGGCACAGGTAATATAACGCTTGATATGGGATTAAAAGGAGCGAGTAAAGAGGATGATATCGACGCTATGTTTTTAGAGAAGAAATAGGATGTGATGTCAGATAAACTACAAAAGATAGAAGCGTTTATTGCCCAGCATCATGTGATGAGTCTGGCAACAAGCTACCTGGATAATGTAAGTGTATGTAGTGTTTTTTATGTGTATGATGCAGATAAACAAAGTTTTATCTTTGCAAGTGATAAAGAGTCGTTACATGTTATCAATGCACTCAAAAATAATTATGTAGCAGCTAATATTTTGCTTGAGACTGATGAGGTGGGAAAGATCCAAGGCTTGCAGGCTCGTGGCATTTTTCAAAAGACAGATAAAACCGATGCCAAACTCTACTACAAACGATTCCCCTACGCTTTAGCAATGCAGCCGAGTCTTTGGAAGATGGAGGTTGATTTTTTTAAGCTAACCGATAACCGTCTTGGATTTGGAAAGAAGCTTATCTGGCCGTAGGTTTTTCGATAAAGTAGCTACAATCGATACCGCTACTACTCTTAACTACCATAGAGGGTATCTGCGCAGATTTAAAACCATAAGCCTTGCAACCGTGCGGTTGGCTTGCTTGCCATGTGACAAAATAGTGCCGGCATCTTCTACAATTAATTCTTTTCATATAAAGCGTATTGTACAATATTTTTTTAGACAGAGGTTTGGTTATGATTTGCAGAAGTATTAAATTTGGTTTATGAGGATTGATAGTGTATCAAATA
>VCAY01000011.1:8160-44026 GCA_013607635.1 Campylobacterota bacterium | reverse complement strand
TTTATCTACAATAGTGAAAAAATCAGTATGTTTGCAGAGGCGAGTAAAGTAAAAATCACAAAAATGTGTCTTGTGAAAACCTTCTTTTAAATGTCGATTTTTAGGTAATTTTGTGGAATTTATTTATAAAATATTATATGAGTTATAAGTAGAAATTAACTATATTATCACACAATTATCACATAAGTTTTTTTTCTGTAACAATTTCAAAGTTTTATAATAAAAACTTATTTTTTTAAAGTTCAATTAAATAATAAAATGTAATACTTGAGCTGAACTTTAGAAAAGGGAGAAACAAGAGAATGAGTAATAAGAAATTGTTAGTATCTCTAGCTGCGTCTGTTGCTTTTGCATCGATGACTGCAACTACTGCTTTTGCTTATGACAAGAACCCACCGTTCAAACTCGATAAGCTTAAGAAGTATCATGCTGTTGATGCAAATGGTAAGAAAATAGTAGGTTATGAGCCTAAGAATAATTACAACGTGTTCGTTAACTACGAACTAGGTATGCACTGTGTTGGTTTTAGTATGGATTATTGTTGTGTGATTCCACCATACAACTCTATTTAGGCTCAAGCTATTAGATCTGGAGCAAACGGAAAACTTCCTAAACTTCTTACGCCGGATGATGATGTTAAACTTTACTACTATACAAGAGATAACTCGTATAGTGAAGGTAACAAAATGAAATACTGGACTGTTGCCAAAGATGCTGATGGTGATGGTCACTTGGATTCTGCTGGTGATAATGTAGCAAACTATGTTTGGACACACCTTTTTATCTATAGAGATTTAGAGGGTACTATCCCTGCAGGTGCTACAGATAAAGATCGTCTTCGTGTTGGTCGTCAGATCCCTGTAAGAATTGATGCGGGTCCATCAGGAAAACCTTTAAGTGGCGGTTATATGGATTATGCAGGTAAAGATGGTACCAATGTTGTAATGACAGATACACTTGTTCCACCTGTTAAAAATGTTAAGTTGGTTCTTACAGCTTCACACCTTTGGGATGCACTAGGCCTTCCATTAACAGCATTTAATGACTCAACAAGAAGAGGAACTATCCGTTCTGTTACAGAGAAAGATTTCCAACCTTTCCAGTACTCTACTGTAGAGATGCACGATAGAACCGGTAAGGTTATGAAATGTACAGATGGAAGAATTGCTTCTTATTTTGGTACAAACCCTGTGGATATCCCTAACTGTTACGCTTGTCACTCAAGAAACGGTAAGGCAGCGCAAATGGCTCGTGATGAAGGTTTAAAATACTCTGATCAAGAGTACAAATATTGGAAATCGTATCCGGATGAGTCTGAATATATGGCAAGATTTTCTGAAGCGTCTATCAATATCCTTTCACTGCATGATGCACACCATGGTACAACTTTCCTAAGTGATTACAGATCAAATGCATCTGGTAACAGACTAGGAAAAGTTGGTATGGTAAACTGTGCTGACTGTCATGGTGATAACGTCTCTGGTAACTTACAAGAGCCTCGTCCAACAGCAACTGGTTACAAAACTGTTAAAGCAAAAACTTTAACTGAAGCTATTCACGGTTTCCACTTAGGAATGGTTCCTATGCCTGATGGTGCTGGTCGTTCACACGCTTGTCAGTCTTGTCACCCTACACACTTCCAAAACCCTAATATGAATGATGACTCTAACCCATTTAGAGTAACAGACAGATATGGTGAAAGTCGTTTTGCTAAAGGCGATATCCGTAAATCTGGTGGTGGTTGTTATGTAAGACGTGATGCTCACTCTAACCCTAATGCGAAACCACCATTTTTCTTGAATGCTTATGGTAAATGGCAATATGAAAATGTTTCTACAAGAGATGAACATGGTAAGAAAATAAAAGAGTTAAGAGGACTTTACTGTACAAACTGTCACACAAAAGTGGCTCAAGCGTTCCAAAACTATGATAACATCACAAACGACTCTAAACAAGAGGGTAAAACTTTAAGAAACAAATCGCTTAAAGAGATCATTAAAGCTGTAGCTGGTGGTGATGCTAAGAAATTTGCTGCTTTGGCTGATCCTAAATCAACAGGTGATAATGAAGTTATGAAATACTATACTGATCACAAATCTGCAACGCTTGTTAAAAATGTTGGTAAAGATGGTAAGCTAGATCTTAAGCCTTGGAATCACCCTAAAGGTGGAGCTGTTCCTTATGCTGCGGCATCTGGTGGTAACGATTGGTGGCTAGCGGCTTCTGAGCCTCATTGTGCTGACTGTCACGCTGCGCCATTTGTTGAGAAAGAGACAGGTGGAAAATATTTTCCAATCGATCTTCCAAACAAATATTCACTATACAGATACTCTAAAGCACACGGTGATATTGCATGTCAAACTTGTCACGAGTCTACACATGGATTGTACTCTACAAGATATGACGGTAAAGAGCGTTCTGTTGACGTAACAACATATGAGCAAGCATTGCAGTACTCACCAGATGGTGAATATGCGGGTCCTGTAACTTGTGCTGCATGTCACACAGTTAATGAAAAAGGTGTTCCAATACAGCTTAACGGAACTAAATATGCAAATGACTACTGGGCTTCTGTAACATTAGCTCACTTCATGAGAAGCGGTGACCAAAAACTTTCTGTAAAAGAATTGGTTGCGAAATACCCTTATGAAAAATCTACAAAAGTAGTTAAAGACGGGTGGAAATAATCTCGCTCTTTAACTTTTAAAAGTCGCCTTCATGGCGACTTTTTATTTTAATAAGAGTTTATGTTTATAAATTTTTATTAGAATAAATCTTCAACATCTAAACAATCAAGGAAATATCGTTATGAACAAATTGACAGGAATTTTACTGGCTACATCTATGTTGAGTGCAACACTTAGTGCAGAGTTAGTGAAAAGTTATTTTAAAACAGGTGAACTTAAAGCTGAAACGAACTATTTAGATGGCACAAGGACCGATACGAGAGAGGGTATTAAACAGGGGATTGAAAAAGTTTATTATCAGATGGGACAACTTGCTTATCAAGTCAATTATATTAATGGCAAGCGTGATGGAAAATTGGTCTGGTATGATAAGCATGGAAGATTATTGGCTGACATGTTTTACAAAAATGGAAAACTTGAGGGAGTTGAGCGAAGTTACCATGAGAACGGGCAAATTAAGCATATTGTAAAATATGTGAACGATAAAAAAGAGGGGTTACAGCAAGAGTTTTATGATGATGGTACGCTCGCTTTGGAAATTCCTTATATAAATGGTAAAAAAGAGGGATGGCAAAAAGAGTATACTATAGATGGTAAACTCTATACAAAAGTGTTGTATAAAAACAACTATAAAGAGGGGTACCAAGAGTGGTATGATAAAAATGGCAAAGTAGTAAAAAAAGAGTTGTTTAAGCATGACAGACCAGTAAATGTGATGAAAGAGATTCAGGCCAAAAAACCTGATGCGACTGAACTACTCATAAAAAATATAGATTTTTCCCCTAAAAAACCACAATAACCTCTTAAAAGTGGCTTCTGTGCTACTTTTTGTTAGCTTTACTTGATTACAATAAAAAATATTCACAAAAAGGATAGTTATGAAACAAATTGTATCACTACTTGGTTCGATGAAAACAATGGCAGTTTTGATGCTTGTTTTCGCATTTTCAATCGGTTATGCAACCATTGTTGAGAATGACTTTGGAACAATGACAGCAAAAGCGGAGATTTATAATGCTAGATGGTTTGAAATACTTTTAGGCTTTTTAGCGCTCAATCTTTTAATAAATATGCTTCAATTTAAAATGTTTTCAAAGAAAAAAGCACCGATCTTTATCTTTCACTTTGCTTTTTTTGTGATCCTTTTTGGTGCCGCAGTTACCCGTTATGTAGGGTATGAAGGAACAATGCATATTCGCGAGGGGCATAGTGCTTCATCAATTTTAAGCTCGGAGGTTTACTTTGATGCCAAGGCGGTTGCAGGTGATGCTACAGATGCCTATTCCCAAACCGTTTACCTCTCAAAGCGTTCAGATAATGACATCGCTACAACACTCAATGTTAATGACAAAAGAGTAGATGTGCAACTTGTGGAGTATATTCCAAATGCTATTGAATCAATAGTAGAAGCTCAAGATGGTGAGCCGATGCTTAACTTGATGATCACAGGCAGTGGGCAAGGTAAACTTGTTGCTCTAAAGCAGGGAAGCTACTATGATGCCGGTATGTTTGTGCTTGATTTTAGTAGCGATAATAAGTTTAACAAGCCTGTGATTGGTATCTTTGTGAAAAATGACAAGTTGTATATGAAGCATGAGATGAAGCTTTCTTATTTTAAAATGGCTGATAGATCTAAAGGAGAACTTGTTGCTAATGATGCAGAGGAGTTTCATACGCGTATGCTGTATAGTACTGAACTTGGTAGTTTCGTTTTGCGCCAGTTTATACCACATGCGAAGAAAAAGATTATGAGCGACCCAAAAGCAAAACCAAAAATGGATGGACTTGATGTGCTTCGTTTCGCTGTCAGTAGTGGTGGTGAGAGTAAAGAGGTGTTGCTCTATGGAAGAAAAGGGGTGGAAGGTTTAAGCGAGCATGTAAATGTTAACGGTGTGGATGTAACGCTTCAGTATGGGTCTAAAAGTATCCCTTTACCGTTTTCGATTAAGTTAAAAGATTTTGAGCTTGAACGCTACCCAGGTTCTATGAGTCCGGCATCTTACGCAAGTGAAGTACAGTTAATTGATAAAAAAGATGGAGTAGATATGCCTTATAGAATCTATATGAACCATATTCTTGATTACAAAGGGTATAGATTTTTCCAAGCATCTTACGATAGAGATGAGAAAGGAACCGTTCTTTCAGTTAATCATGATCCAGGGACACTGCCAACTTACATTGGGTATTTTCTTCTTGCTCTTGGTATGTTTTGGTCACTCTTTTCTAAGCAACACCGTTTTGCGGCTTTAAACAAAAAAGCGACACAAGCGGCAAATGCAAAAGTAGTTACAGCATTTATGGTGCTGTTTTTGGCATTTGGTGTGAGTGAAGTTCGGGCTGATATTGACCCTGCAGTTAAAACTATTTTGGCTTTTGATAAGCAACATACTGATAAATTTGGCAAACTTATTGTGCAAGACACCAAAGGGAGGATGAAGCCGCTTGACACACTTGCTACAGAGGTGTTGGCAAAAATTCACCGAAGTACAACACTACAGGTCGGCAGCCAAAAATTGACTGCTAATCAGGTACTTTTAGGGATGATGATATGTCCAGATATTTACCGTGATGTAAAGCTGATCTGCACAGCAGATAAAAAGCTTAATGCTCTTATTGGTGCAAAAGAGGATGCAAAATATGCTTCTTTTTCGCAGTTTTTTTACGATCCTGAAAATATGCGTGGTTATAAACTGGCCAAGGCTGCCGATGAGGCTTCAAGAAAAGCACCAAAAGATCGTAATAAACTAGATAAAAAAGTGCTGCAAGTAGATGAGAAAGTTAATGTTGTGTATATGGTTTTTACAGGTTCACTCATCAAAATTTGGCCAAAAAAAGATGACCCAAACAATAAATGGCTTGCAACGATTGAAGCACTTGAGACACTTTCACCACAAGAGGGTTTTATGATCAAAACCCTTGCATACAACTACTTTACAGCGGTTGATCAATCACTGAGTTCAGGTGATTGGAGTGAAAGTGATAAAGCGCTTGGGCATATTGCAAAATATCAACACAAACTTGGTAGTGCTGTCTATCCTGCTAAGGGAAGAGTTAAAGCAGAGATATTTTATAACCATGCCAATATCTTTGAGAGATTATGGCCGCTATATTTTATCATGGGCTTTGTATTGTTGATTTTAAGTTTTATAAAGATTATCAAACCAAAATTCAAAATCGATCTTGTTGCCAAAGGTTCACTTTATCTGCTTATCCTCTTTTTTATAGCTCATACGGTTGGGTTGGCACTTCGTTGGTACATCTCGGGGCATGCGCCTTGGTCAAACGGGTATGAGTCGATGATCTATATCGGCTGGGCAGCGGTACTTGCCGGGTTTATCTTCTCTAAACGATCCCCTATGACGCTGGCATCTACTTCGATCCTCACAGGTCTTATTTTGTTTGTAGCGCACCTAAACTGGATGAACCCACAAGTTACAAACCTAGTACCGGTGTTAAACTCTTACTGGCTAAGCATACATGTATCGATGATTACAGGCTCTTACGGTTTCTTGGGTCTTAGTGCATTGCTTGGATTTATTACGCTGTTGCTGTTTATTTTTAAAACAGAGAAAAACCAAGAGCAGATCGCACTCTCTATCAAGGAGCTAAACGCAATCAATGAGATGAGTATGATGATAGGTTTGGCTACACTAACAGTAGGAAACTTCCTCGGTGGTGTTTGGGCGAATGAGTCGTGGGGAAGATACTGGGGATGGGACCCAAAAGAGACTTGGGCGTTAGTGACGATCCTTATTTATGCGGTTGTGGTGCATCTGCGATTTATCAAATCGATCTACAACCAGTTTAACTACAGTGTGATCTCGCTACTGGCATTTACTTCGGTACTTATGACCTACTTTGGGGTAAACTACTACCTAGCGGGTATGCACTCTTATGCCAAAGGTGATCCGGTACCGATTCCTGATTTTGTTCCAGTGACCTATGCGATCATCTTTGTAGTGATAGCTATAGCCTTTAGAAACAGAAAGATCGTTTAGGAGAGTTTTTGAGTTTTGATGGTTTTTCTCCTAAAGCTTTAAAACTTTTAGAAGCGATCAAACAAAACAATAACAAAGAGTGGTTTGAAGCACACAAAAGTGAGTATCAAGAGCTGATCTTAGAGCCTTCACGACTCTTTGTGCAGGAGATGGGTGAGCATCTTATGGCGCTTGAGCCCACAATCAACTTCGCTCCAAAGATCAATCACTCACTTTTTCGCATCTACCGTGACATAAGAAGGATGGGCAATGACAAACGCCCTATTAAACACCGTATAGGGCATATCTTTTGGCAGGGAAGCGGTAAAAGATTGCAAAGTTCATCGTTTTATATGCACTTCTCACCCGAAGAGCTGTTTGTGGCTGTTGGGGTGCGATGGTTTGAAAAGCCGATGCTTGATGCTTATCGAGAACATATCAAAGATGATACAAGAAGAGCAGAGTTGGCAGATATTATACAAAGTGCTACAAGTAACGGTGCAAAGATTATCGATAAAGGGTATAAACGCTATCCCAAAGGGTTTAACAAAGAGATGCCAGATGCTGATCTTTCACTCTATAAAGGGATGGCGGCGTACAAAACATTTGATCCCCACCTTATAGAAGATGGTGAGAGATTGACCGATACACTTTATGAGAGTTATGAGATAATGTTGCCAATGCAGCGCTACATGTATGAAGTGAGTTTAAGGGTAAAAAATGGGTAAAGAGACAATAAAAAAAGAAGCGATAGTACTTTTAAATATGGGGGGACCCAATAACCTTGAAGAGGTTGAGATGTTTTTAACCAATATGTTTAACGACAAAAATATATTGACAATGAAAAGCAGATTGCTAAGAAAGTTTATTGCAACGATGATCACTTTTACCCGCACAGAAAGCTCACAAGAGATCTATAGACAACTAGGAGGCAAGTCCCCTTTGGTAGATCATACTAAAAAGCTTGTAGCGAAATTGCAAGAGAGAGTGGGGGATGGTGTTATTGTCGATTTTGCGATGCGATACACTCCCCCCTTTGCCAATGAAGTGATAGAGCGTTTAAACAAAGAACAAGTTGCAAAGATCTATCTTATCCCCCTTTATCCGCAGTATTCTACAACAACAACCAAGTCATCGCTAGAGGATTTTGAAGAGCATTACCATACCATAGGCGGTGATGCTGTTTTGGTTGAGATCAAACACTTTTTTGAAAATACTACTTATAACAAAGCGATCATTGAGCGGATCAAAGAGAGTATGCAAGGTGGTGCGTATAACGATTTTGATCTTATCTTTTCGGCTCATGGATTGCCGCAAAAGATCATTGATAGTGGTGATGTGTATGAGAAGCATGTCAATAAACATGTTGCGATCTTAAAAGAGATGCTGCAAGAAGAAGCGATGGAGTTTCATGAGGTGCATCTTGCGTATCAGTCTAAAGTTGGACCGATGCAATGGCTTGAGCCATCACTCGAAGAGAAACTAAAAAGTGTGCGAAACAGAGGTGTGCTGATCTTTCCGCTTGCTTTTACCATCGATAACTCCGAGACCGATTTTGAACTTGATGTAGAGTATCGAGAGATCGCCGAAGAGTTGGGTTTTAAAGAGTACAGAGTTGCCAAGTGTCCAAACGACAGCGATCTTTTTGTCGATGCACTCAGTGAGATCTATAACAAGATGAAGTAAGATGCAAAAGATTGTTATCTTTGATATGGATGGAACGCTTATAGATTCCAAAAAAGATATCACCCTCTCTGTAAATTATGTACGGGAGAAAAACCATAATCTTCCTCCTCTGAGTGAAGCGTTTGTTGTTGAAGCGATCAACAAGTACGAGCGTAACCTTGCTAAACTTTTTTATGAGACTCTAACCTATGAAGAGCGTGATAGAGTCGTGTTTGAGCAACATTATCAGCAACAGTGTATCCAAAATGTTTATCTTTATGATGGGGTCTATGAGCTTTTAGAGGTTTTAAAATCTCAAGGGGTGAAAATGTCGGTGGCAACAAATGCACCCTCGCAGTTTGCACAAATGATGCTTGCATCGTTACACGTAACAGATATGTTTGATCTTGTTGTGGGAGCCGATAAGGTACAACACTCCAAACCCGATCCTCAGATGATCAATATGATTTTGGATCATTACGGTTACGATAAAAAGTGTGATCAAGCGTGGATGGTTGGAGATAACTCCAAAGATATTGAAGCGGCGATAGATGCTGAGATTGATGCTATTTTTGCAGCATGGGGATTTTCGTCTTATGGTGTACACCATACTGTTGTAAAAGACCCAAAAGAGGTTCAACGTATAGTTTTATAAAAAAATATAATAAGGGCATCTCTGAGAATTTTGGAAGCACCCTTAAGAGTATTGTAAGGTACTGCAAAAATTGTTCCATTTTATATCTTTCTTACATTTCTTTCAGTTAAAATTCCCTACAATAAGTTAAAAAATTTGGATAATCAAAGAATGAGAATAGATAAGTTTTTAAATGCGGTTAATATCACCAAAAGACGCTCAGTCGCACAAGATATGATTGCTAATGGTGTTGTACTTGTAAACGGTGTCGTGGTAAAGGCGAGTAAAAATGTGGATGTTGGTGATATTATCACTATCAACTATCTTAAAGGAAGTAAAAAATATGAAGTGCTTGCCATTCCAATAACAAAATCAACACCAAAATCGCTGCAGCATGAGTATGTCAAGGAGGTTGTATGAGTTATGGATATATAAAAGAGGAGTTTGAGAAACTGTTTTCTCATCAAATGGATGATGCAACGATGAAAAGTTTCTTAGAGTCTATGCGCCTAGATGCAAGTACAAGTGTCGCATCTATTGCAGCAGCGGCAGAGGTGATGCGAAAACATGCTATTGCGCTACCGATTGCTGGTGAGCTTCAACAAAAGGCGATCGATATCGTAGGAACGGGTGGTGATAAAATAGGGAGTTTTAATATCTCATCAACCACTTCAATTCTCGCAGCTGCGTGTGGTGCAACTGTGGCAAAACACGGTAACCGATCCATCACATCCAAAAGCGGCAGTGCCGATGTGCTTGAAGCGCTTGGTATGAAACTCTCCCTTTCAATCGAGCAAAATGCAAAATTGTTAGAAGAGGCAGGGTGGTGTTTTGTGTTTGCACAAAACCACCACCCGGCTATGAAGTTTATTATGCCGGTTCGCAAGTTGATCCCTGAAAAAACAGTTTTTAATGTTTTAGGACCACTGACTAACCCAGCAGGTGTGCAAAAGTATATGCTTGGTGTCTTTGACAAGGCTTTTACAACAAAGATGGCAGAGGCACTGAAAATGAATGGTGCAACCAGCGCACTTGTGGTGAGTTCCAAAGAGGGGATGGATGAGATAGGTATTAGCGATATCACCTATGCCTCGCGTCTTAAAGATGGCAAGATCGAGGAGTTTGAGATCGACCCAACAGCTTATGGGATTAAAAAAGCACCACTAGAAGCGATCGTTGGGGGAGATGCAAAGGTTAATGCCAATATTATGATGCAGATATTTAATAGTACCGCAACACAAGCGCAAACCGACATCGTTTTGATCAACACGGCAGCATCGCTTATGGTAGATGGTCTAGCAAGAGATCTCCAAGATGGGCTTGAGATGGGTCGTGAAGCGCTAGCAAATACCAGAGCGAAAAAGAAGCTCAACCAGATTGTACAGATCTCTAACAAGTTATGAGTGAAAAATATCAGTTGACTTTGGATGAACTTGATGGTTTTGCCAAAGAGTTTTTAGAAAAATTTCAAAGTGGTGTTGTGATTGTGCAGGGTGATTTGGCCGCTGGAAAAACAACGCTTGTCAAACAGTTTGCCAAAGCTAAAGGGATTGACGAGGAGGTAACCTCTCCAACTTTTTCATTGCAGCAGTGTTATGGCAAAGATATTTTTCACTACGATATCTACAACCACGGACTTGAACATTTTCTTTCTCTTGGGATGATGGAGGAGTTAGAAAAAGAGGGGCTTCATTTTGTAGAGTGGGGTGATGAAGCACTTGAGGAGCTGCTTATCTCTGCGGGATTTGATGTAGCCGTCATTACAATAGAAAAAATAGCACCAGAGAAAAGAGAGTACAATATATGCATACATTAAAAGCAGAAAATCTAAAAAAAAGTATCAAAGGGCTAGAGATCGTTAAGGGGATGAGCCTTGAGGTAAAAAGTGGTGAGGTTGTTGGACTGCTTGGACCAAATGGAGCTGGAAAAACAACAACCTTTTATATGATTTGTGGGCTTGTGGAAGCAACTAACGGCAAGGTGTTTTTTGATGGGGAAGACCTTGTAAGTATGCCACTACACACAAGAGCGCGAAAGGGGATAGGGTATTTACCTCAAGAGGCTTCAATCTTTAAAGATTTAAGTGTGGAAGATAATCTCCTTGTTGCCGCACAGGTTGGTATCAAAGATCCAAAAAAACAGACAGAGCGGATCGAAGAGCTTTTGGATATGTTTAATATCGAGCCGATTCGTTACCGTAAGGGGATCTCCCTTTCAGGTGGTGAGAGGCGTCGTGTGGAGATCGCTAGAGCGTTGGTAAATCATCCAAAATTTTTGCTTCTCGATGAGCCGTTTGCCGGGGTTGATCCAATAGCGGTGATGGATATCCAAAAAGTGATCCATCAGCTTGTCTCTTACGATATTGGTGTACTTATAACAGATCATAATGTTCGTGAAACACTTGATGTGTGTGATAGAGCTTATGTGATCAAATCTGGTGAACTACTAGCAAGCGGTACGAGTGAAGAGATAGGGCGTAACGAAGATGTACGCAAGCACTATCTTGGTGAAAACTTTAAGTTGTAGGATCGTTTTTTGGCTACATTAAGGCAGACTCAAAGCGTTAAGACCAAACACAAACTCTCCAATACCCTAAGAAATTGGCTGCCGATCTTACACTCAAGCCTGAGTGATCTTAATGAAGCGATGGAGCCGTTTGTTGATGGTAATCCTGTTGTGGAAGTTGCATCTGGGTATGAGGAGGATTTTAATAAACATATCCCCAAAAAGATATTTTCCAACCATATAAGCAACTCAAGAACCGAGCAGATCGAAGCGTTGACGATACAAAAACGAAGTTTGTACGATATTTTGGATGAGCAGCTTGAAGCTCCACTTTTCCCAACGCCTATCTCTCAAGAGATTGCACAGTTTGTTGTGGCAAACTTGGATGAAAACGGTTACTATGAGGGTGATAGTGAGGCATTTTGTCAAGAGCATAACATCACGATTGATGCTTTTGAGAAAGTGCGTGCAAGGTTTGCCCATGTGGAGCCACTTGGCATAGGGGCAAAAGATTTGGCTGAATCGTTTTTGTTCCAGCTTGAAAACTCCGCCATAAGTGATGCCGCCTATCCGCTTGCAGTGAAGATGGTTAACGATTTGCAAAATATTTACAGTTACTCTGATGAAGAGCATTTTTCTGAAGTGATGCATATTGTCGCATCATTTAAAAATCCACCAAATTTGGAGTATCAGGAGGAATCAAATCAAATTGTTCCTGATTTAATGATATACTTCAATGACGAAGATCAAATTGAGGTAAAGCTCAATGATGCCTATTATCCAACAATCCATATCGATACTTCGTATGGGGTTGATCATAGTTTTATCTCCCAAAAGATCAAAGAGGCAAAATCACTCGTCGATGCTTTGGAGATGCGCAAAGCGACACTTTATAAAGTGGGATTGATGATTGTAGAGTATCAGTACGATTTTTTTGTGGGTGGGCAGATTATGCCACTTACTTTAAAAACACTTGCCGATGAGTTTGGGCATAACCCCTCAACGATCTCACGTGCCATTGCGAACAAGTATATAGCATGTGATCGCGGGATCTTTACAATGAAAGATTTCTTTACCACTGCGATCGATGAAGATGTGAGTAATGTTGCTATTAAAGATTATGTAGTCTCACTTGTCAAATCTGAAAACAGAGAAAAACCGCTAAGCGATATGAAGCTTTTGGAGCTAGTTCAAGAGAAGTTCAAAGTTACAATGGTGCGAAGAACCATCGCAAAATATCGTAAACAACTTAATATCGCAGGTTCAAGTGAGCGAAAAAAGCTGTACCAGTTGGGGCTTTCGTAGATTAATTTAAAGGAACAGATTTGGAGTTTTTAATACATTTTCACCTTATGGCTGCTATGGCTTGGATAGGTGGAGCCATTTTTATGTTTATTTTAGGTGTTTCACTTAGAGATAAAACAAAGCAAGATCAAGTGTATCCAAATATTGGACCTATTTTTGGGTATTTTGAGGTGGCATCGCTCATTATACTACTGAGTAGTGGGTTGTTGATGGCTAACGATAAAGGGCTTATAGATATGTTTTTAGCAGGTGATCGAAGCAGTGAGATAGGGGAGATATTTTACAATAAAATGATGATTGTCGCTTTTGTAATGTTTTTTACTATTTTACATTTTGTGATCGCTTTTAAAACGAATGGTAAAAAAAGGACAAGAGTACAAAACATGCTCTCAAGAGGTTCTTCTTTGATGATACTGTTTTTAAATTTTGTTGCTTTGCATTACGCGATTATGCTTAGAAATATCTTGTAATATAAACACATAAAGGTGGAGATTATTTTTTGAAAAATTTATCTTTATCCTAAATCTAAAAGATAAAAAAACAACCTCTTGTAAGCCTTTTTTAGAACTTTGGTTGATAGATAATTCGCATGCTTACTTAACTAGTGTCAGATAGTCTGATGTTGGAGGTTGAGAGAATATCTGCTGATGCTTGATAATTCTCTCCTAAAAATGTGTCTTTTAAGAGAGATTGTCTTGAGGGTTTAGTGGTGGTGTGCCTCGTGTTTTTGTTTGTCTGTTTTTATGAAAAATGAAGCGACAAAAGCGATAGTTGCTATTGTTACTCCAACTGCCAAATATGTACTCATGGCGTACCTCCTTTTTTTATAAACTTGTACCCTGTAAAGTACAGCATCAAAAAAACATAAATGATGGCAACAAACTCGACGCTATTAAAAGTTTTGGTTACCACAAAAGCATTTATGAATGACAATGCAGTAAAGAGATTTGCAAAAGCTATAAGCCCTTTGCCGATCTCTTTGAGTGCTTCGTTCTCTTTTTTCATAGTTTAATTATACCACAACTAAGACTCTTGACAATCTCTCTTTTAAAGAACAAATACAGAATATTTCTGTATCAGTAAGAGAATTATATAGAATAATTATGTAGTTATCAATAGATAATACATAATATATATGTAATTTTGAATATTTTATACAGAATTTTTCTGTAAAAGGGGTACATATTTTATTTACCCCTTGCTTCATCAAGCATATTTAGGGCTTTTGTAAACATATCAACTTTTTCTTTTAATTTTCTGTTTTCAAATATAAGGTCAATTGTTTTTTTAGCATTTGTTGGTATTTCATTAGCAGATGCCCACTTTTGAACAGTTGTTAAATGTGTACCCAACCTCTCCGCCAACTCTTTCTGCGTAATCCCAAGTTCTTTACATGTAGCTTTTACTATGTTTTCATCTTCTGGCATTGTTTCTCCTGATACTTTTTGTATTGATATTTTATCATTTTTAAGTTATACTTACTGCATCAAAGCGTGGTTGCTTTGTGTATGAAGTCATTGTTCATGGGTACTTTATGCAATTGAGCTCGGTTATCTTAATGATAATCGGGCTTTTTTTTTGGTCATTTTTTTGATTGGGTTATGGGGTTAGATTGCGTAAGGATAAATCCCATGAACATTGATTTAATCCATACTTTAGGTTATCTTGCAATCGCAATCATCTACTTGATGTTTGCATTCAAGCATTAACTTACGCGCAAGGGACTAACCACCCCTTGTGTGTTATTGGCTAGCTGATTTTTATTTCGCTAATCCTTATCACTCTTGGGAGAGAGGACTCAATGAACACACTAACGGTTTAATTCGTCAATATTTACCAAAGAAAAGCAGTTTTTTACATCTCTCTAAGGATGAAATTCTTATGATTCAAAATCGATTGAACCATAGACCAAGAAAAGTGCTTGGATATAAAACTCCATTTGAGGTTTTTATGAAGGAGTTCAGTCAAAAATTAGCTTGTTAAAAATGAGGTGAAATTGCACTTGTTTTTAGAATTGGCGCAGGTATTTGTGAAGTTGTGGATGGGGTAGAGGGATTCGAACCCCCGAGTGACTGGACCAAAACCAGTTGCCTTACCACTTGGCGATACCCCAATGTTTTGAAAGACAATTATTAATTTGGTTGCGGAAGCTGGATTTGAACCAACGACCTTCGGGTTATGAGCCCGACGAGCTACCGAACTGCTCTATTCCGCGGTGTTCAAACACTTTTTAGCTGTGTTTGTAAGCGGAATTATAGAGAAAAAAACACTCGATGTCAAGGCTTTTTTGTGAAAAATTTCAAATTTTTTTTTGAGGGGGTTTTAACCAACTATTTTGTATAATGGCTACAACAAAAAATAAAGAGAAATGATGACACCGATTCAAAGAGTTTTAAAAGCGATAGAAGAGATAAAAAAAGGCAACATGGTGATCATGTGCGATGATGAGGACAGAGAAAACGAGGGCGATCTTGTTTATGCTGCCGCATTCTCAACGCCAAAGCATGTTAACTTTATGGCGACTCATGCGCGTGGGTTGATTTGTGTGACACTTCCTGCAAACATTGCTGAGAGACTAGAGTTAAACCCTATGGTAAACTCCAATACCTCTGCTTATGAAACTGCTTTTACTGTCTCTGTTGATGCAACAACGGCAACAACTGGGATCTCTGCCAAAGAGAGGGATGATACGATTAAGATACTGGCAAATCCTATCTCAAAACCAAGCGAACTTGTGCGTCCCGGGCATATTTTCCCACTGATTGCCAAGGATGGTGGTGTACTTGTAAGAACAGGGCATACAGAGGGGAGTGTCGATCTTTGCCGCTTGGCCGGTCTTAGTGAAGTGGGTGTGATTTGTGAGATCATTAAAGAAGATGGTGAGATGGCAAGGCGGGATGATCTGGATATCTTTGCCAAAGAGCACAATCTCCATACTGTTTATATCTCCGATATTGTCGAGTATCGTCTTGCAAACGAGTCGCTCATTAGGGAGGTAAAGGTAGAGGAAGTGGAATTTTTTGGTGTAAAAGTTAATCGCCACACTTTTGAAGATCATGACGGTATACACCATACTGCCATCGCTTTTGATAATCCTAAAGAGCTTGCCAATGTGCGGGTACACAATGTAGTTCCAGATTGTGAGCTTCTACGCAACCAAGATCGCTATAATAACCTTATTAACTCCATTGATTATCTCAAAAAAAACAGCGGTCTTTTGGTGTTTATTAATAAAACACGCCATCAAGATAATGCCACAGCCAAAGAGTTTGGGATCGGTGCGCAGATCATCAAGCATTTTGGAATCTCAAAGATGAACCTTATTACATCAATGAAGCAAAGCGATTTTGTAGGGCTTAGTGGATTTGGTCTTGAGGTTAATGAAGTTATAAGAGCAGTATGATGGAAAATAAAAGTTTTACGGAAAAAGAGAAATTTGAAAGAGTCGAAGATGGCAACAAAGTAAAGATAGAGGTGGTACTAAACGCTTATGCTTATTCACAAAAATATAGTTGGTTGTTGAGCATTTTTGTAAAGAGTGAGTTTTTCGATACAAAGGAGTCTATTGTCACCCTTTTAGAGTTAGATGAATTTTCAAAGTATGTGGGTACTCGTATTGTGGATGGGTGGAGTGAGCTTTATTTTTATGCGCAAGAATCCAAAT
Source organism: Campylobacterota bacterium (assembly GCA_013607635.1). GTDB lineage: Bacteria > Campylobacterota > Campylobacteria > Campylobacterales > Sulfurimonadaceae > Sulfurimonas. Next base: position 27,589 of record VCAY01000011.1, on the reverse strand, counting down.
CTCTTACAAAAAAGATTCACCCCTTGCTAAGTTCACTGCAATACCCCTATGAGACCAATGTTACTAAAGACAATAAATGGGAGTTTTTTCATAATTATCTCTACCCGAGTGAACTTGAGTGGCACCATATAAAAAGTGAGCATATCATTACGATGTTGCTTGAGGAGGGGGATGATGTGACAAAAGAGCGCCCTGTTGAACACTATGTATATTTTGATACACCGACACAAAAAGAGAAGTTTATGAAGCAGCTCCCTTTTGAAGGGTTTATTTTTAAAGATGAAATAGAGCTAGAAGAGTTTGACAATGGAATCGCCCTCGAGAAGATTCATGCAGTTGATAAACACAGCGTGGCGTTACATGTAGAACAGATATATGAAAAAGTGATCCAAGAGTGTGGATATTATGAGGGATGGAGTACGGTTTTAGCCGATGAAGCAAACTAAACAAGAGAAGATTTTCGCCATCTCAGGGATGCTTTCTTATACGCTTGTAGTATTTCTTAATGCCTTTACAGACTTAGGGCATAAGATCATCATCCAAAACAGTGTTTTTAAAGTGTATGATGGAGAGATGCAGGTGATGCTTACTGCCATTGTCAATGCATTGATCCTTTTACCGTTTATCTTACTTTTTTCCCCATCGGGATTTTTGGCAGACAGGTTTGCCAAGAGTAAGATTATGCAATACTCAGCCCTTTTTGCTGTTGTGATTACACTGCTTATCACATACTCGTACTATCATGGGATGTTTTTGTTCGCTTTTGCTCTGACCTTTTTGCTCGCACTGCAAAGTGCGATCTACTCCCCTGCAAAATATGGTTATATCAAAGAGCTTGTAGGTGTTAAACACCTCAGTGCGGGTAATGCGGTGGTGCAAGCGACGACAACGGTGGCTATTCTTGGCGGGATTATCGTTTATACAGTACTTTTTGAATCTTACTATGATGCTTCACTGACAACGACAAGTGAGGTTATCCATGCATCTGCACCTCTTGGATGGTTGCTTGTTATTGGTTCTGTTATTGAGTTTTTACTTGCATTACGACTACCAAATAGACAGCTTGAGAGCTCAAAGAGAACTTTTCAACTAAAGCGCTATATCAAAGGTACGTACCTGCGTAAAAACCTTAAAACCATGACACGCAAAAAAGAGGTGTTGTATGCGATCATCGCTTTAGGGCTTTTTTGGTCGATCTCTCAGGTGGTGCTTGCTATCTTTGGGGAGTATGCAAAAAACACTGTAGGGGTGAGTAACACCATCTATGTGCAGGGTGTGATGGCATTAGCCGGCATTGGAATCGTGCTTGGTTCCATCACTGCTGCAAAACTCTCAAAAGATCGCATCAATACAAACCTGAGTGTACTTGGTGCTGTCTCTATCACTGCTATTGTGTTTTTTGTTCCGAGTGTTTATTCTATGGCAATTATAGCGGCAATGTTTATTGCACTTGGTTTTTTTGCCGGTTTTATACTCGTACCGCTCAATGCACAGATCCAAAAACTTACTCCAAATGTGCATCTTGGAACAGTACTTGCGGCGAATAACTTTGTACAAAATATCTTTATGTTTACCTTTTTGATCCTAACTACTATATTTGCTTATTTTGGGATCAATACCATTATGTTGTTTTATTTTATGGGGTTTGTGGGGATCTGGCTTGTTGTTGTGCTTTTAAGGGCGTATGCAGTCGATCTGTTTTGGTTTGTTGCAGAGTTTATTCTCTCTTTGCGCTATGCGTTACATGTAACGGGGCGTGAACATTTGCAAGATAATAAAGCGATCCTTTTGCTCGGTAATCATGTCAGTTGGCTTGACTGGGCTTTTTTACAGTTAGCAGTTGGCAAAGAGAGAAAAGTGAATTTTTTGATGGATAAAGAGATCCATAACCATCAACTTCTTAAACCCTTTATGCAAAAAGGGGAGGTGATACCACTAAGCCCAAAAGGTTTTAAAGATGCGATGCAAGAGGCATCAAAAAGGCTCCAAGAGGGTAGAATTGTGGCAATATTTCCAGAAGGGGGTATCACTTATGATGGCAAACTTGGTAAGTTTCATAGAGGCTATGAGCTTATAGCCAAAGGGTATGATGGTGTGATCGTGCCATTTTGTATAAAGGGAGTTTTTGGTAGTATTTTTGCAAGATATAAAGATGGAGTAAAACCCCCTCTGTGGCAAAGAATAAAAATAGAGGTGCAATTTTGTGAGAGTGTACCCAAAACAACCGATGCGCAGAGACTATACGACAAACTAAAGGAGATTTGTGAAGCTCAATAAACCAAAACACAACCTATTTCGCAATGGGCGTTATGCGCTTGAGGGTTTTGTTGACATTGTAAAAACAGAGACATCATTTAAGTGGCAGCTTTTGATGCTTTTTGGATTTGGTGTTGTGGCGTGGATATTGCCAATAGAGTTTATCTACTCAGCTATTTTGTTTGTATCACTTTTCATCCCTGTAGCTGCAGAGGTTGCAAACTCAGCGATAGAGCGGGTGGTAGATTTGGTAACGCAGGACTATCACATTTTAGCCAAAAAAGCAAAAGATGTGGGTGCGACGCTGGTGCTTTTGAGTTTGATCGTTATGAGCATCATTTGGGTTTTTGTGCTGCTAATAGCTTACAAGATTGTATAACTTTTGAGAACACGCTTTGAGACGATAAATCCTCGCTTTGTCTGAGCATCTCAAAGAGCATTCTCAAAGGTTTGGATAATGAAAGGAAGAGTGAACAATGGGAACAACACTAATCATCGGTGCCGGTGGTGTAGGGCGTGTTGTGGCGCATAAGTGTGCCATGAATGCAGATACTTTTGGCAATATCGTCTTAGCAAGTCGTACAAAGTCGAAGTGTGATCAGATCGCTTCGGAGATTTCACAGGTGAAAATCGAGACAGCCGCAGTTGATGCAGATAAGAGCGATGAGGTTATTGCACTGATTAAAAAAGTAGATGCAGATATTGTGATCAATGTAGCGTTACCGTATCAGGATTTAACCATCATGGATGCGTGTATTGCTACGGGGGTTGATTATCTTGATACTGCCAACTATGAACACCCTGATGCAGCAAAGTTTGAGTACAAAGAGCAGTGGGCAAGAGATGCAAAGTTTCAAGAGGCTGGGATCATGGGGCTGCTTGGAAGTGGTTTTGACCCAGGTGCTACTAATGTTTTTTGTGCCTATGCGCAAAAACACTATTTTGATGAGATCCACCACATTGATATCTTGGATTGTAATGCAGGGGATCACGGATACCCGTTTGCAACTAACTTTAACCCTGAGATTAACCTGCGTGAAGTGAGTGCCAATGGTCGCTATTGGGAAGATGGCAAGTGGATTAAGACAAAACCGATGGAGATTATGCAGGTGTGGGATTATCCAGAGATCGGTCCAAAAGACTCTTACCTGCTGTACCATGAGGAGATGGAGTCTTTGGTCAAACACATCAAAGGGCTTAAGCGGATCCGATTTTTTATGACATTTTCTCAGAGTTACCTTAAGCACATGGAGGTGTTGCAAAATGTTGGGATGCTTGGGATCGAGCCGGTTGAACATCAGGGGCAAAAGATCATTCCAATCGAGTTTTTAAAAACTTTACTTCCAGATCCTGCATCGTTAGGGGAGCGAACCAAAGGTAAAACCAACATAGGCATCGTAGCTGAGGGTGTTAAAGATGGTAAAAAAAGAAAAATCTATATCTATCAGGTTACAGATCATGAAGCATGTTACAAAGAGGTTAAGAGTCAAGGGGTTTCATATACAACGGGAGTTCCTGCGATGATTGGAGCAAAATTGATGTTAGAGGGGATCTGGCACAAAGAGGGTGTGTGGAATATGGAGCAGTTTAATCCCGATCCTTTTATGGATCAGATGAACAAGCAAGGTTTACCTTGGCAAGTTAAAGAGTTAAAGAGTTAAAAACAAGGAAAAGTATTGCAGCTAGAGACACCTGTTTATGTGTGTGAAGAGGAGTTATTGGAGAAAAACCTCAAGCTTTTAGAGTATGTGCAAAACCAAAGTGGTGCAAAGATCATTTTAGCCCTTAAAGGGTTTGCGATGTACGCCACTTTTGATCTTTGTGCCAAATATCTTCAAGGGTGTACAGCAAGTGGACTGCATGAGGCAAAACTTGCAAAAGAGGAGTTTTGTTGCTATAACCCAAAAGCAGAGGTGCATACATACTCGCCTGCTTTTAAAGGGAGTGAGATAGAGGATATAGCAAAGATCTCTGATCATATTGTCTTTAATTCTCCAAACCAATTAGAAAAATATATTTTAAAAGTCAAAGAGATCAATCCAGCTATTGAGATCTCTTTGCGAGTTAATCCTGAATATTCCGCTTCTCCGGTGGATTTGTATAACCCTTGTGGTTTGTATTCACGACTAGGAACAACACTAAAAAATTTCGACGAAGCACTTCTAAAACAGCTCGATGGGCTCAATTTTCATGCACTTTGTGAACAAGATGCCGATGCGCTAGAGGGGGTTCTTGATGCTTTTGAGAAAAAGTTTGGCAAATATATCCATAACCTCAAGTATGTTAACTTTGGCGGTGGGCATCACATTACCAAAAAAGGGTATGATGTAGAGAAACTTATTTGGCTTATCAAAGATTTTAAAAAGAAATATAACAATATTGAGGTTTATTTAGAACCGGGTGAAGCGGTTGGATGGCAGACGGGATACCTTGAAGCTACTGTATTGGAGATCATCGATAATGGTATGCAAATAGCGATCCTTGATACTTCAGCAGAAGCGCACATGCCGGATACTTTGGCGATGCCATACCGCGTAGATGTGCGAGGTAGTGGTGAGGCAGGAGAGAAAAAATACACCTACCGCTTAGGTGGCAATACATGCTTGGCCGGTGATATTATGGGAGACTACTCCTTTGATACACCGTTACATGCAGGGGATCGTATCATTTTTGAAGATCAGATCCACTACACTTTTGTGAAAAATACCACCTTTAACGGTATAAAACTTCCATCACTTGCTATAAAAAGAAAAGATGGCACCTTGGAACTTGTCAAAGAGTTTAGTTATGGAGATTATAAAGGGAGACTATCATGAAAGAAGATAAAGAGCGTTGGAATATTAGATATCAGGAAAAACCGTTTCGTGATTATGTAGAGCCCATTGTCAAGAAGTATGCCAAGATGGCAAAAGTTGGTAAAGCGTTAGATATCGCTTGCGGGCAGGGGAGAAATACCCATTTTCTTGAGGAGCTCGGTTTTGAGATTGATGCAGTAGATTTGAGTGACTATGCTTTATCGCAAGTAAAAGAGAGTGAGAAGATCAACAAAATAGATACCGATCTTGATCAATATATGCTAGAGAAAAACAGGTACGATCTTGTCATGAATATTAACTATCTTAATCGAAGGTTTTTTCACCAGATCAAAGAGGCGTTAAAACCTAATGGAGTTGTAATCTTTGAGACATTTATCATCGCTCATGGAGATTTTGACAACCCACAAAACCCTGAGTATCTTTTAAGAAAAAATGAACTTTTACATGCGTTTATCTCGCTTGATATTATCTATTATGAGGAACGGGAAGATATAAACCTCAGAGGAGAAAAAACATGTGTTGCCTCTTTGGTGGCAAGAAAACCCTAAAGCCCCTCGAGCATAATATTCCACAACCGCTCAATCTCTTTGTCCGATAGGAAGAGTGAAGAGTTGTTGTTGTAAAGTTCGTTGATCCCTTTTTTGTTAATGGGCATCGTTTTACTACATGTATGATGTACAGGCAAGTAAGCACGAATAAATGCCGGATCGTTGTGGATCTTGTTTGAGCATAAAAAACAGGTTTGTTCGGTGTGCAAACGTCCTTCATGTTGTAGAAGTTTAATGTACGCTTCAACTGCTACTCGTTTTGGGTTTTGTTTTCCCCACCCCTCAGAGGCATTTTGCAACAAGTCAAAATAAAAAGGATCAAGCTCTTCAAGCTCTTTAAGGTGTGGATAAAAGAGTGAGCAAAAATGTTGCCAGAGTTGAAGCTTGTTGCGATCGTTAATCCATTTGTAGCCTATGTGAATCACATCTTTAAGTCTAGCTATGTTTGATCTTGTTGAGGGCTCTTTTTCGTAATCGATTTTAAAACCGATATTGATCGTTCCATGACGCGATCCGTAGAATCTGTAAAGGGTATCTAAGCTGTTTTTTGATATGATGGTAACTATTAAATCTTCCTCTTTGACTCGATTGAGGTTGATGATAAAACCTTGCACTTTTTGCTTCCTATCAATACATTTTTAGAATTATATCTCAAAAAAAGTACTTTTCTAATAATCTTTTAATGAACATTAAAATATAATATAGCCACTTATTTGCCTTTAAATAGGCAAATTTTCTTTAAAAAAAGATTAAATTTTTGTAAAATTTGCATAAAATTTAAAATTTGGGAGTACAAATGGTAGAACATCATGACTTATTACGTTCATTTAAAGACAATTGTGGTTTTGGACTTATTGCCAATATTGATAATAAACCATCAAGAAAGATCTTAAATGATGCTATTACTGCATTAGAGCGAATGATGCACCGTGGTGCAGTTGCTGCTGATGGAAAAACAGGTGATGGGAGTGGACTTTTACTCTCCATGCCTGAGGATTTTATCCGTAAAGAAGCGGAAAAAAATGGTGTTGAATTGCCAAAACAGTTTGCAGTTGCATCTGTTTTTACAAAAGATCTAAAACAGCTTGAGAGAGTAGAAGATATTTGTGCTAACAATGATCTTAAGGTTGTGCTTCGTCGTGATGTTCCTGTGGATACTAATGCACTTGGTGAACAGGCATTGCAAACATTGCCAAATATTGTGCAACTTTTTATCGTTCCTAATTCTATTATGGCGACTGAAAGATTTGATGCACTGCTTTATCTTTCAAGAAAAGAAGCAGAACATGAGTTTGTAGAAGATGAAGAATTTTACATAGCTTCAATGAGCTCAAAAGTTCTTTCATACAAAGGGCTTGTGATGCCTACGCACATCAAAGAGTTCTATAAAGACTTAACTGATGAAGCGTTTAAGATCTCTTTTTCACTCTTTCACCAGAGGTTTTCAACCAACACGTTGCCGCAGTGGCGTTTGGCACAACCTTTTAGGGCGGTAGCACATAATGGTGAGATTAACTCTGTTGAAGCAAATCGTATTAATGTTGCTATAAAATCTGAGTCGATCAAGTCAGAGGTGTTTAGTGATGAGGAGATACAAAGGATACTTCCAATTCTACAAGATGGTGCATCTGATAGTGCCAGTGCTGACAATTTCCTAGAGTTTTTGCTCGTTAATGGCATGGACTTTTTTAAAGCTGTTCGAGGTGTGATCCCTTCAGCGTGGCAAAATGCTCCCCACATGGATCCTGAGCTTCGTGCTTTTTATGAATACTGCTCGACGGTATTTGAAGCGTGGGACGGTCCTGCGGCATTTTCTGTAACAGATGGTCGTTATATTGGTTGTGTACTCGATCGTAACGGTCTTCGCCCTTCAAAATATATTGTAACCAAAGACAATAACCTACTAATTGCTTCAGAGTATGGTGTGATCGATATCCCGGAAGAAGAGATCAAAGAGCGTGGAAGATTGCAATCGGGTCAGATGATAGGACTTGATCTGAAGTATGGGAAACTTCTAAAAAGTGATGATATTGATAATTATCTAAAATCTTCCAACCCATACATGAAATGGTTGAATGAGCACATGATCTATCTGCAAGAACATGTAGAAGATCAGTACTACAAAGTTGAGACTTTTGAGGGTGAGGATCTTATAAGAAGACAAAAATTCTTTAACATTACACAAGAGGTTGTTGAGCAAGTGATTGAGCCGATGATGCAAGATGGCAAAGAGGCTGTCGGTTCGATGGGTGATGATACACCGCTTGCACCATTTTCCAACAAACAAAGAAGTTTCACTGACTTTTTTAAACAAAAATTTGCCCAAGTAACCAATCCGCCGATCGATCCTATTCGTGAAAAAGTGGTTATGAGTCTCAATACAGGTTTTGGTGAAGTGCACAACATCTTAGATGAGATCCCTTCACATGCACATAGACTTAAATCTATCTCTCCGATTGTAACTGCGGAAAAACTTGAGGTGCTCAAATCTTTTGGTGATGCAAAATCACCAAGCTATCAACCGTTTTACAAAAATAAAACTTTTAGTACAATATATAAAAATAATCTTAAAGCTTCACTCGAAGCACTTGTTGCAACCATCATCGACTCTGTTAAAAATGAGGGTACGCGAATTGTTATTTTAGATGACAGATCGTTTGATGCACAAAATAAAGTTATCCCTATGGCTATGGCGGTAGGGCGTGTTAATTTTGCTCTTTTAGAGGTTGGCATTCGTCATCTTGTCTCTATTGTCGGTGTTTCTGGTGAGGTTATGGACTCTCACTCTGCAGCGGTACTTTTAGGATATGGTGCAAGTGCGGTTTATCCTTACCTTTTATTTGCAACGGTGGCTGATCAGTTAAAACACAAAAAGAATGCAAACCTTTCACACCAAGAAGCACTCAAAGCAGTGCATGGTGCGCTTAATGGTGGATTGTTAAAAATTATGTCAAAGATGGGTATCTCTACAATCGCATCATACAGAAACTCTGGACTCTTTGATGTGATGGGTCTTTCTCGTGAGATTGTTGCAGATTGTTTTGCATCATCGAATGTTGCTATCCCTGGATTGGGGTATGAAGATATCGATGCGAAGATTACAAAATATCATCAGTCAGCTTTCAAACAAGATGGTTTTAAAACAATCTTCCCACTCAACATCGGTGGTTTTTACAAGTTCTACACTGGACAAGAACACCACGATTTTGGTCCGGCAGTGATCCATGCAATCCATGAAGCGGTAAAAAGTGGAAAAACGGAAGATTTTGAGCGCTTAAAAGAGCTTGTAAACAAAAGAGGACTCAAGTTTATCCGTGACTTTTTTGATATCAAATCAGACAGAAAACCGATCGATATCTCTGAAGTTGAGCCAAAAGAGGCGATCTTTAAACGTTTTGCTTCAGCGGCAATGTCGCTTGGTTCTATCTCTCCAGAGGCGCATGAGACGATCGCTATTGCGATGAACCGTATCGGCGGTCAGTCAAACTCAGGGGAAGGTGGTGAAGATAAATCTCGCTACGGTACCCAGAGAGTCTCTAAGATCAAGCAGGTGGCATCGGGTCGTTTTGGTGTTACTCCTGAGTATCTAAGAAATGCCGAAGAGATCCAGATCAAAGTAGCTCAAGGTGCAAAACCGGGTGAGGGTGGACAACTTCCGGGTCATAAAGTAACAGGACTTATTGCGAAGTTGCGCCATACTGTACCGGGTGTAACACTAATCTCCCCTCCGCCACACCACGATATCTACTCGATTGAGGATTTGGCACAGCTTATTTTTGATCTTAAACAGGCAAATCCAAAAGCAAGAATTGCAGTAAAACTTGTGTCAACGATTGGTGTTGGAACGATCGCGGCGGGTGTTGCCAAAGCGTATGCAGACAAGATCATCATCTCCGGTGGAGACGGTGGTACTGGTGCGGCACCACTAACATCTATTAAGTTTGCAGGAAACCCTTGGGAGTTAGGTCTCTCTGAAGCGCATAATGCCCTAAAAGCTAACAACCTTAGAGGTTTGGTAGAGGTGCAAACAGATGGTGGACTAAAAACCGGTTTAGATGTTGTAAAAGCGGCACTTTTAGGAGCTGAGAGTTATGCGTTTGGTACGGGTGTGCTAACGATTGTCGGTTGTAAGATGCTTCGTATTTGTCATGTTAACAAATGTTCGGTTGGTATCGCGACACAAAACGAAAAACTGCGTCAAGAGTTCTTTAAAGGGCATGTAGATCAGGTGATCAATTACTTTACACTCCTTGCAGAAGATATCCGCTCAATCATGGCTGAGCTTGGATTTAAAACGATGGAAGAGATGATTGGTAGAAGTGACCTTTTAAAAGTTAAAGATGATGCGTTTGCGAAAAAATTTGACTTCTCGGCAGTGCTGCATCAAGAGGATGGAGTGAACACTTGTCAACAACCGTTTAACCAGCCGTTTGATGATAACGCCTTTGAAAAAGAGATTTTAAAAGAAGCGATGGAGGCTATCAAATACCCTGAGCATCCTGTTAAGATCAACAAAGAGATCACAAACCTTAACAGAAGTTTTGGAACACTTATCTCTGGTGAGATTGCAGAGTATTATGGTGATGAAGGTTTAAAACCTGATACTATCTCTATTAATCTTACAGGTGTTGCAGGTCAGGCACTTGGAGCATTCTTAAATAACGGTATCTCTATAAGACTTCAAGGTGTAGCGAACGACTACATCGGTAAAGGGATGCATGGTGGTAAGATTGTGATCACGTCACAAAATGAGGGTGAAGCGTTTAGTGCCGGTGGTAATACTTGTCTTTACGGTGCAACAGGCGGGAAACTTTATATCTCTGGAAGTGTTGGTGAGCGTTTTGCGGTAAGAAACTCGGGAGCTTTGGCAATTGTTGAAGGAACAGGGGATAATGCTTGTGAATATATGACCGGTGGTGTTGTGATGATCCTTGGTCGTACAGGTATCAATTTTGGTGCAGGTATGACCGGTGGTGTTGCCTTTGTTTATGATGAGCAGCATCAATTTGTTGAAAATGTGAACCGTGAGCTTGTTGAAGCGGTGAGAATCGATACAGATGAGGGTGATGAAGCAAGACACTACCTTAAACGTCTGCTTAAAGAGTATATTGTTGAGACACAAAGCACGAAAGCAAAAGCGATTTTAGATAACTTTAGAACTGAGGTGAGAAATTTCTGGCTTGTAAAACCGAAAAACTTGACAAAACTACCTCTTAATCTAGAGAATGGAGATTAATGATGAGAGAATTTTTAACAACTGAAAGAATCGACCCAACAAAAAGATTGGTTGTCGAGCGAACCAAAGATTTTAAAGAGATTTACGAAGTTTTTAATACTTACGATGCAGCTACACAAAGTGAGCGATGTATTCAGTGTGGTGATCCCTACTGTTTAAACAAGTGTCCGCTGCATAACTACATTCCGCAGTGGCTTAAAGCTGTAAGTGAAAAAGATCTTGAGTTGGCATTTAAACTCTCAAATGAACCATCGCCATTTCCTGAAGTTATGGGGAGAGTTTGTCCGCATGACAGATTGTGTGAGGGGGATTGTACCCTCAATGACGGTCATGGAGCGATTACGATCGGATCAGTTGAGGCTTTTATCAGCGAAGAGGGTTTTAAAGTGGGACTCAAACCTGAATTTCCGGGGGTCACAACAGATAAAAAAGTTGCCGTGATAGGAAGTGGACCTGCAGGTCTTTCTGCTGCGACTTACCTTTTAAGAAGTGGTATTGCTGTTACGATGTACGAAAAAGCAGATCGTGCAGGTGGGTTGCTTACTTATGGTATCCCAAACTTTAAGCTCGATAAAAAAGTGGTTGAGCGTCGTGTGAAACTGTTGCAAGAGGCTGGAATGGAGCTGGTGCTTAACTGTGAAGTTGGCAAAGATATCGCTTTTGAGGAGATCGCCGACAAACATGATGCGATGTTTATCGGTATTGGTGCGACAAAAGCAAAATCAGCTGGCATTGTTGGTGAGCAGGCACCTAATGTATATGTTGCGATGCAGTATCTGACAAATATTCAGAAAAAACAGTTTGGGCTAGATTATGACAAGTCGTTTGATTTTAAAGATCTCAATGTGGTTGTCATCGGTGGTGGTGATACGGCGATGGATTGTTTAAGAACTGCAAAACGTGAGGGTGCGAAATCTGTAACATGTCTCTACCGTCGTGATGAGAAAAATATGCCGGGTAGTAAAAAAGAGTATAAAAACGCGATGGAAGAGGGGGTTGATTTTACCTTCCTTGTTTCACCAAAAGAGATTGTAACTAATGAAGATGGTAAAGCTGTAGCGGTAGAGGTTGTGAAGATGCACCTTGGTGCAAAAGATGCAAGTGGTCGTCAAAAAGTGGAAGAGATCAAGGGAAGTGAGTATCGTGTCAATGCAGATGTTGTGATTATGGCACTTGGATTTGATCCTGTAGTGCCTTCATTCTTGGCGGAAAACGGGATAGAAACCAATGCGTGGGGTGGTGTGATCATCAATGAAAACCACGAAACAACAACTGCAGGTGTTTATGCTGGAGGAGATTGTTACAGAGGTGCAGATCTCGTTGTAACTGCTGTTTATGATGGTCGTGAAGCTGCAAGAAGTATCACAGAATCACTCCTTTCATAAAGAAAGTTGAAAAGTTTTAGTATAAGTTTGCTATAATTGACACTAAGAATATAAGAAGGATATCTTTTGAATCTACTAAGCCTTTTTACAAGAAACGAGAATAAGGAACCTGAGAAGGTTGAAGCGTCTTCACAATGGATCAAATGTAAATCGTGTCACTCTTTAATGTATTATAAAGAGGTTGAGAACCAGAACTATGTATGCCCTAAGTGTGGTTTTCATATCCGTATCGGTGTGAAAGAGCGTCTTGCACTCTTAGCAGATGAGGGGAGTTTTGTAGAGCAAGATGCCTCGCTAGAACCGGTTGATCCAATCAGCTTTGTTGATAAAAAACCTTATACCAAACGTGTAGAGGAGGGGTTTGCCAAAACAGGGCGTAAATCTTCCGTTGTAAGTGGTAGTTGTACCATGAATGGCGTAGAGGTTGAACTTGTCATTTTTGATTTTGCCTTTATGGGAGGCTCTCTTGGATCTGTTGAGGGTGAAAAGATCGTTCGTGCAGTCAATCGTGCTATTGAGAAAAGATGTGGACTCGTGATCCTATCAGCCTCAGGTGGTGCGAGAATGCAAGAGAGCACATTTTCCCTGTTACAGATGTCAAAAACTTCTGCGGCATTGGCAAAGCTTGCCAAACATGGTTTGCCATACATTTCAGTACTTACTGATCCAACCATGGGTGGTGTTTCTGCCTCTTTTGCCACTTTGGGTGATATTATCATTGCAGAACCTGGAGCACTCATCGGTTTTGCCGGACAGCGTGTTATTGAGCAGACAATCGGCTCTGAACTACCAGAAGGGTTTCAGCGAGCAGAGTTTCTTTTGGAAAAAGGTTCTATCGATATGATCGTCAATAGAAACGAGCTTAAAAAGACCCTCTCAGACCTTCTTGTAATGATGCAAAAAGATTAAGACCTTTTTTAATGCGTTTGTATGCACTTTGCGATCAAGAGATGCTCGATACTAGAGGTATTGGTGTTTTGGAATATGTAGAGATCGCAAAAAACAATGGTGCTGAGATTATTCAGTATCGTAACAAATCTGCAAATACCCCCTTTATGAAAAAACAACTTATAGAGATCCGAAAAAATTATGATGGCTTCTTGATTGTGAACGATATTTATGAACTTGTAGAGTTTTGCGATGGTGTTCATCTAGGGCAAGAGGATTTACAAAAGATCGATGCAGATATTGTAAAAGCGGTAAAGATCTTGCGAAATGTGATTGGAAGTGACAAGATATTAGGCATCTCGACACACAATGAAAAAGAGGTACTGCAAGCGAATGAATGTGATCTCAACTATATCGGTCTTGGAGCATACAGAGCTACTACAACAAAGCAGGATATCCAGGGGATTTTAGGCGATAAACTTGATCAGATTGCTGCAAAATCAAAACATTATGTTGCAGCAATCGGTGGTGTTAAACCTACCGATAAGTTTGAGCATGTAACTTATCATGTGATAGGCAGTGGTCTTTTATGATGCATGTAGAGATAGTTTCCATTGCAAAAAAAGAGCGTTCAATCTACGATCCACTCTATAAAGATCTTATAAAAATGATCTCGCGCTATGCAAAAGTTGAAGATTCAGAAATATTTTCCAAAGATGTAACCAAAGCACACACCATTTCACCAAGTGCCGCTCAAAGCGCATACACAAAGGCTTTACAGCCTTATATAAACAAAGGTTACAGCATAGCTTTACACCCTGATGGAAAATTAATCGATAGTTTTGATTTTAGTAAGCTTTTAGATGGTAAAATGTCGGTGAAATTTTTCATAGGTGGAGCTTATGGCTTCAACGATGAACTATTAAGTCAATGTGATGGTGTTGTCAGTTTAGGAAAAATCACGATGAGTCACAAGATAGCTAAAGCTGTTTTGTTAGAACAGATCTATCGAGGTTTTGCTATTTTGAACAATCATCCGTATCATAAATAAGGATAGAAAAACGTGCAAACAAGTGAATTACAGTTTTTTAAAGATATGCTTTTAAACCGTAAGCAACAAATTTTAAAAAATATAGACGGTGTTAACAGCGAGCTTAGCGATTTAAGTAATCTTGAACTTAATGATGAAGGTGATTATGCGGCGGCGAATAACAATACCGCTATAGAGGGTGCCATAGCACAGCAGCAGATTGAAGAACTAGAAGAGATTGATAATGCGCTCAAGAAGATAGAAAACGGCGGGTATGGTGTTTGTGAAATGTGTGAAGACGATATAGGTTTTCAGCGTTTAAAAGTAAAACCTCATGCAATTTATTGTATAGATTGTCGTGAAATAGCAGAAAAAAATCAATAACAAAAAAGGAAAAATTATGATGCACATTAAAAGATATACGATAGCTTCATTTATATGGATAGCACTTGTTGCTTGGTATGTTTATGCTTATGTAACCCCTGAAGCTTATCTGTTAGATCTTTTTGGCATCCATTTACCTGCTCTCTCTATAGCTCTATTGGTTGTTTTGCCTATTTTTGTGCTTTATGTTGCCAGTGTATTGCATATGTGGTTTTATGCGTTTTTAAGTAGTTTCAAGCTTCGAAAGTATGAAAAGGATTACGAAAAGATTATTGATGCTATTGTTGAAGCGTATCTTGGAAAAGTGAATAGACATTACGAGTTTAAAACAGATAGATACAAGCTTTTAGGGTTGTTGTTGGAGAATACATCGATTGCACCACGTAAAGATTTCGCCGGAACAACTAACAACGAAAAAATAGATAATATTTTGGAGATACTCAATAAAATTCAATCGGGTGAAGTGGTCGATCTAAAACCATATAACCTACTTCCGGAAAATGAACTTGTTATTGCCAATGAACTTAATAAATACAAAAATGGTTCTAAAAGTGCAGAAAAAATTCTCTCAGGTGGGGCAAAGTATGCAGATTCTTTGAAAAAAGAGGTTTATAAAGATTTCGTTAAAGAGGCATCTTTAGAAAATATTGTGCGCTATAAAGAGTATATGAGTACTGAAGCGCTTAATAGGATCTTTTCCCGTATTAATGCCGATCAAAACAGACTTGAGATACCAAATGAAAAATTGATGGAACTGATCAATGCTCAGGAACTTTCAAAAGAGGACTTTATCTCGATCTCAACAACACTTTCAACAAGCGATATGATTCCAGAACAAAGGATTAAGCTTTTTGAGATGCTAAGTGAGAAGAATGATGACGCGATGGAAGCATATCTTTATACCCTTTACGATCTTGAGATGGTAGATCTTGCTGCTGATATTTTAAATCTTGCTTCAGAAGATGAATACAAAAATTTTAGAGCTTATAAAGCTTTAAAAGAGTGTGGACAAAATTTTGATATAAAAATGTTCATCTAAATTATTATGACTTCAAAAATCTCCTTTGACTCTCCCCTTTATGTGCTGGCCCCTTTGGCTGGCTTTACCGACTTACCTTTTAGGAGCGTTGTTAAAAAGTTTGGTGCCGATCTTACCGTGAGTGAGATGTTAAGCTCCAACGCTCTTGCTCATGGATCAACAAAAACATTGCATATATTAAAAAAATCGCCACTTGAAGATCCTTATTCGGTACAGATTGCCGGTGCTGATACCGACATAGTTAAGCAGGCTGTAGAGGTGTTAAATGAGCAAGAGGGGATCGATATTATCGATCTTAACTGCGGATGTCCAGTACCAAAAGTTGTTGGGCATGGAAGTGGTAGCTCTTTGTTAAAAAATCTTCCCCTTATGGGTGCTATCATTAAAACGATCAAAGAAACATCGAACAAATCAACCACATCGGTTAAGATACGTCTTGGTTTTGAAGAGAAAAACCATGTCGATATCGCCAAAGTTGTTGAAGATAATGGTGCAGATTTTTTAGCAGTTCACGGGCGTACTCGAGCAGGGAAGTTTAAAGCTCCAGTTGACTATGATGCTATTAAAGAGATTAAAGAAGCTGTGAGTATCCCTGTGATAGCCAACGGTGATATTGACAGTTTTGAAAAAGCACAGTGGGTGTTGGAGCATACCGGTGCGGATGGTGTGATGATAGGGCGCGGTGCCGTGGGTGCACCATGGATCTTCCATCAACTAAAAACAGGAAACAAAGAGATAGGACTGGAAATTAAACATCAGATTATCATGGAGCATTATGATAAAATGATAGAGTTTTATGGCGCTCATGGTGTTGCAATGTTTCGAAAACATACACATACCTACTCAAAAGGTTACAAAGGTGCTTCAGCACTTCGCAACCAAGTAAATCATATCACAGATATACAAGAGTATCGAGATGTGATCGATCATTTCTTTAAAACATCTCACATGGTTTCTTGATGCTAAAAATAAGTGATACGATCAAAAATCTGAATAAAGATGATATAGCAGACAATCTACTGCATTATGATTACAATACAAAACATCTTCTTTCATTAATGAAAAAAGGGATCGACCCTGAAGATCCAACCTATCTTAGCTCTTATCGCTCTTTTGAGGGGGAAGCGTTTGAGAACTTTATTTACGAAAAACTTTTACGTTATGCACAGCAAAATGATTACATTACAAAGTTTGTTCTTAAAGGTTTGCATCAACATAGCGCTAAAGCATATGCCAATACCCTCTCTATCAGTGAAAAACAGCAGATAGTTTACCGTACAAAATCGCGTGAGATTAGTGAATTTGATGCGATGTTTTTAACAAGAGACAATGAGCTTTATTTTGTTGAGATGACACTGGTAAAAAATGTTCTCAAACTGCGTAAACGACTGCGTAAGAAAAAGGCTCTTTTAGAGATCATCTTTCCTCAGTACACAATCAAATCACTTATTATTCTTAATGAAGGAGCAGCTGGAACAAAGCAGTTTCCAGATTATTGTACTGTGTGGTTTACCAAAGAGTTTTCAGCTAAAGGGGTGCTAGAGTATCTCATGGATCTTGATAAGAAAAATTTGCAGCCGCAAGATACTATACGATCAAAGAAAATGATCGAAGCGCATACATTGAAACTTTATCCATTTCGTTACTATAATACTATGTCATGGATAACAAAAAAACTGCGATCTCATAAAAAACATATCCTTGATTTTAGGTTTTTGTACAGCTTCAAAGTGCAACGTTATCATGATCTTTACAATAAGTTTTATATTGGCTACATTGGCATAGAGGAAGCTAGAGAGATTCTTGGTATTGATATTAGCCCCTTTAAAGAAGAGCAGCGTGTTGTGGTTGCTATTGAGAAAAAACACTCTGATGAGATTGTTCTTACATACTACATTCAAACCTCACGTAAGAAGCTTTATCTTTACAGTTTTAACGATGACGGTGATGTAGTCAAAGAGAAAAAAGATCCTTACGGCATCACGGTAACTGAGGTTTTTCACATCAACAGAATGATGGATGCGAGCTATAAACTCTCACTTGCAAATCTTAAAACGATCAAAAAACTTCTCAAACAAAAATTTGATCAATCCTCCGAATAGGCAAGTGTAGCTGCTCTTTCTTTATAAGCTTGCAGGGGTTCGTGTACAGGTTCAAAAGCGTTATTGTTTTGTCCTGAAGGGTTTGCTAGAAAGCTCTCAAGTTCATCTTCTCTCTCTTGCAGTATCGACTCAAACTCCTGTTGTGTTGTTGGTTTGTTGTCAATAAATTTATCCAATAGGATATTACCGTTTCCAATGAGTACAAGATAGCTTTGGTTTAAAAAGTCAAGCATCACAACACTGTTGTTTTGATCGAGAGTTTTTTGGAAACGTATCGATATTTGATTTTCATTGAGTGGTTGTTGCTGTTGTGGCTGCTGCGCTGTTTGCTCATTGGTGTTTGCAAAAAGCCAAGAGTTTTGTTGTTTTGGTGTGTTTGTTTTTAGTTGGATCTTTTTTCTTAGATAAAGAAGAATTGCAACCCCAACGATTAAGATAGCAACGACAATATAATAACTGGTTGTAAGATCGTTGCCTTTTTTTGTTGGAAGATTGGATAACGGGTTTGTTGTAGCAGTTTTTACAATAGGTTGTGAAGTGTTTTTAGTGGTTATTTTATCGGTAAAACGTAGTCTCAGTCCATAAGCATCTGCTGTTTTAGAAGCTTGTAGTATAGTGCCTTGTGAGGTTATTGCCGCGATTTGAACAAAATCTTTAAGAGGAGTTATGGCAATAGATTTTAGGTAGTTTGAATTGATCTTTTTGATTTTTGCAGACTCTATCGAAGCGTTTTCAAGTTTGAGAATAATTTTTGAGCTTCCTTTACTTTGCTTGAGTATGCCGTGATAAGGTGTATCAAAAGTGATCATCACATCAGCACGATCAGTTCGCTCATATATGTTATAACTTAAGATCTTTGATCCGTAAAGGTAAAATGGCAATAATAATAACAGTAAAAATCTCATCATAGTCTCTCTTTGGATAGGTAGTATAAAACAGCAGAGGAATCAAGCACCTCATTGATACGTATAGCGAGGTTTTTCTCATACACCATCACCTCGCCTTTACCGATAATTCGTCCATTGACATAAGCCTCAACACTTTCACCTGCAGGTTTTTTAAGATCGATAATAGAACCTTTTTCAAGTTGTAAGATCTCTTTGACAACGAGTTCCGTCTCTCCAAGGTCAGCTATGAATTCAACTTCCATATCAAGTATGCCCGAATAATCCATCCAAGAGAGATCTCTTTCTGGGTTAAACTCTTCTTGCTCTTTAGACATCTAATTCCTTAATTGCTAGGGTTAATTCACTCTCACCTACTTGTATAGTCTTTGCATCATCATAGGGAAAGTCAAAAACACCAATTTTTTCAAAAGAGGGTGTTGTGATCGTATAGGGGTTGTCACCTTTTTCTTCAGCTAACACTTTGGCACTCCCTATGATCAAGTTGGCAGTCTCAAGCGTCATGTCGGTGAGTGTTTCTTCGTCGCTCTCATCCTCTTCCAAGAAAAGCTTGGAGACTTTTTGCATAAACTCAAAATCTGATGCTATATATGCCCTGTATTTTTTTCCATTTTGCGCATCTAAACCTATGTAGGCAATAAGTGTTCTCTTATCTGTTATACCATCTTTTATAGAATGATCTTCTCTGATTTGATGGATACAAAAATTTTTTGCAGCCTCTTGTATTGTTTCTAGCATCCTTACCACCAGTAAAATTATTATTATCGATTATACTTCATCATAACACAAATGAAAATTAAATTGGCTATAATTTCACTTATGATTGAATTGATGTTTGTC
>VCAY01000011.1:0-8062 GCA_013607635.1 Campylobacterota bacterium | reverse complement strand
TTGAATTGATGTTTGTCGGTGGTGTTGTTGGAGTTTTGTCGGGTTTTTTTGGCATCGGTGGCGGTACAATCCTCATACCACTACTTTTGATGCTTGGATTTGAGACAAAAGTTGCGATCGGTATCTCGGTTGTGCAGATGGCATTTGCATCAATTTTTGGCAGTTATATCAACCACAAAAAAGGCACACTCGATCTTGGGATGGTGCTAATGATAGGTGCCGGAGGGTTTAGTGGGGCTTTACTTAGTGGATATATAACTGCTATGTTTAGTGACAAAACTTTAGAGATCCTTTTTCTTGGTTTTGCTATATTTGCACTTATTCGGCTGTTTATGAGTACCCATGAGCATCAAGATCAAAAAGAGGTGAGCCGTATTATACTTTTTATTATCGGCTTGTTTGTAGGAACTCTAAGCATCACTATTGGTGTTGGCGGCAGCATTATTTTAGTACCTGTTTTGGTAGGGTTTTTACATGTAGAGCTAAAAAAGGCGATCTCAGCAGGACTCTTTTTTGTAGTGTTTTCATCGGTTGCGGGTGTGATATCCCACTCGCTTAAAGGGCATATTGACTATCAAAGTGGCATTATTATCGGCTTGGCATCACTTTTTGGTGTCTATTTTGGTATCTATCTTAAAGATAGTGTCAAATCGAGTGTGCAAAAAAGGTTACTTGTAGCCTTTTATATTTTCGTAGTAATTTATTTAAGTAAGAGAGTATTGTTTTGAAAAAAGATGTTATAAAAATCACCGGTGCAAGAGAGAATAATCTTAAAAATATCAACCTCACTATCCCTAAAAATGAGTTGATCGTGATGACGGGGCTAAGTGGAAGCGGAAAGTCAACCTTGGCGTTTGATACTCTTTATGCCGAGGGGCAGCGTCGCTATATGGAGTCACTCTCATCTTACGCAAGGCAGTTTCTTGATCGTGTGGGCAAGCCCGATGTGGACAAGATTGAGGGGCTGACTCCTGCCATTGCGATCGATCAAAAAACCACCTCGAAAAATCCCCGCTCAACGGTTGGAACCATTACGGAGATTTATGATTATCTAAGGCTTTTATTTGCTCGCGTTGGGGTGCAACATTGTCACAAATGTGGCAAAGAGATCTCACAGATGTCCGCTTCAGATATCATCGCACAAGTGGCAAAACTTCCAGAGGGTGCGAAGCTGGTGATGATGGCTCCGCTTGTGAGAGAGAACAAAGGAGGTTATGCGGACTTGCTCGAATCACTGGTGCACAAAGGGTATGTGCGTGCGATGATCGATGGTGTGATGGTGCGCCTTGATGATGAGATCGAGCTATCTAAAACCAAAAAACATACCATTAAAGTGGTAGTCGATCGTGTTGTAGTGAAGCCTGAAAACAAAGAGCGGATCGCTTCATCAGTTGAAAAAGCGCTTAAAGAGAGCTATGGTGAGTTGGAAATTGATGTGCTAAACCATGAAGAGATAGGGTGTGATGCCCACATCCACTACTCAGAACACAACGCCTGTTTTGATTGTAAGATCAGTTTTGATCCACTAGAGCCACTCAGTTTTTCGTTTAACTCCCCAAAAGGGGCTTGTAGTGAGTGTGACGGCTTGGGGCTTCGCTATACGCTTGATCTTGAGAAGATTATTGACCCAGATCTGAGCATCGAAAAGGGTGCGGTGAAGATTATTTACGGGTTTAACAAAGGGTACTATTTTACATTCCTAAAAGGGTTTTGTAGCGCGAATAATATTGATATCACCAAACCCTACAGCGAATTGGAACGCCACGAGCAAAAAGCGATCATCCATGGCAGTGTCGGGGAGGTTGAATTTTTGTGGAAACGCCATAAGGTCAAGCGAATCTGGCCGGGGATTATCCGCATCGCTTACGATATGTTCAAAGATGAAAAAGAGCTGAGTGACTACATGACCGAGAAGGTGTGTGATGTGTGTGGCGGGCACAGGCTCAAGCCCCAGTCACTCGCAGTGCGGGTAGCCAAAAAGAGGATCCCCGAACTGCTTGATATGCCGATTGCAAAAACTTATGAATGGTTTGCTACAGAGGAGAATTTTTCCTATATGGACAAGCAAAACGAGATGATCGCTGCACCGATTTTAAACGAGATACGAGAGAGGCTCTTTTTCTTGCACGATGTGGGGCTAGGGTATATCACCCTTGGGCGCGATGCAAGAACCATCTCAGGGGGTGAGGCACAAAGGATCCGCATCGCTTCACAGATCGGCTCAGGGCTTACCGGAGTGATGTACGTACTTGATGAGCCAAGTATCGGTTTGCATGAGAGGGACACCCTGAAACTTATCCGCACACTTCGATCATTGCAGGAAAAAGGCAACACCGTTATTGTGGTAGAGCATGACAAAGAGACGATCGAGAATGCAGATTTTATCGTTGATATCGGTCAAGGAGCTGGAAAATCTGGTGGAGAGGTTGTCTTTAGCGGCACCCTTGATAAGCTCAAAAAGGCAAAAACCCTTACGGCAGATTATCTCTTTGGAAGAAAAAAGATCGAGTATTTTTATAGACGTGTCCAAGAAAACTGGATAGAGATCAAAAATGTGACACTCAATAACATCCAAAACCTCAGTGCCAAGATACCGCTTAATAACTTTGTATGTATCACAGGGGTGAGTGGGAGTGGAAAAAGCTCGCTTATCTTGCAAACTTTGCTGCCAACGGCACGAGAACTGCTCAATCATGCAAGAAAGGTCAACAAAGTAGCAGGTGTTGAGATAACGGGGCTTGAGCAGGTCGATAAGGTGATCTATCTTGATCAAAGCCCGATCGGTCGAACCCCAAGAAGTAATCCCGCAACCTACACCGGTGTGATGGATGAGATCAGAAACCTTTTTGCCAAAACAAAAGAGTCACAAATCCGTGGTTATACCGCTTCAAGATTTTCATTTAATGTTAAAGGTGGACGGTGTGAGAAGTGTCAAGGTGAGGGTGAGATCAAGATCGAGATGCACTTTTTACCAGATATTATGGTTAAATGTGACAGCTGTAATGGGCAGCGGTACAACCAGCAAACTCTTGAGGTGCTCTACAAGGGTAAAACGATTGCAGATGTTTTGGCGATGAGTGTTGATGAGGCGTTTGAGTTTTTTACAACGATCCCAAAAATCCACCAAAAACTTAAAACCCTCGTAGATGTTGGGCTAGGTTACATCACCCTTGGGCAAAATGCCGTGACTCTCTCAGGTGGTGAAGCGCAACGGATCAAGTTGGCAAAAGAGTTAAGTCGTAAAGATACGGGCAAAACGCTTTACATCCTCGATGAGCCAACAACCGGGCTGCATTTTGCCGATGTGGACAGACTTACCAGTGTATTGCACCATTTTGTGGAACTTGGCAACTCGGTACTTGTGATCGAGCATAACCTTGATATGGTAAAAAATGCAGACTACATCGTTGATATGGGTCCAGAAGGGGGTAGTGGCGGTGGTGCGATCGTTGCCGTTGGAACACCTGAAGGGTTGGCACAAAATCATAAGCAGAGTGGTTCTCATACAGGGCGTTACCTTGCCAAAGAGTTGAAGATGTGATTTTTTGCTATAATTCGCTAAAAATTTAAAGGCTGTATCTATGTCAGTATATGTATTTGGACACAAAAACCCAGATAGTGACTCCATCGTGGGGGCTATCTCTCTTTCATACTTAAAAAATCAACTCGAAGATGAGCAGTATATCCCCGCGCGTCAGGGTGATATCTCTGCTGAGACGGAGTTTATCTTAAAACAGTTTGGCTATGGGGATAAGGTTCCGGAGCTAAAGACATCTGTTGCTGGTGAAAAAGTTTTCATTGTTGATTCAACAGACAGAGCACACTTTCAAGACGATATCGATGAGGCAACAATCGTAGGCATTGCCGATCACCACAAACTTGGTGATCTGCAAACCGATACCCCGCTTGAAGCGTGGATCAGACCAATTGGGTGTTCTAACACGGTGATCTATGAGATGTATCGATCGTATGGTGTGGAGATCCCAAAAGATATTGCAGGGATGATGATGCTTGCGATTTTAAGCGATACGGTGATCTTTCGCTCCCCAACTTGTACAAAAGTCGATACCAAAGCGGTTAAGGAACTTAGTGAGATCTGTGGGGTAGAGGATTATAAAAAGATGGCTATGGATATGTTCATCGCCAAATCTGCCGTTGATGGGGCATCGGCTCGTAATCTTAATACGCGTGATTATAAAGAGTTTGAGATGGGTGGCAGTAAAGTTGGGATCGGTCAGCTTGAGATGGTGGATATCTCAGTGCTAGAGCCTCGTGAAGATGAGCTATTAGAAGATATGCAAAAGATGAAAGAGGCGGGGGGACTTCACACAATCTTAATCCTTTTGACAGATATCATCAAAGAGGGTTCAAAACTACTTGCAATCTCTGATGATCCTGCTAAAATTGAAGCGGCTTTTAATATTCAACTAGAAAACAACAAAGCATGGCTTGAGGGTGTGTTGAGTCGTAAAAAACAGGTAGTGCCATTTGTGCAGCCACAGTTTAAGTAGAGGGGTTTAACTACTCCTCATAAAGATACCGTTTAATCTTCTTGGTTGGAGTTTTGATAAACGGTTCTTTTTGTTCGATAAACTTGGTGATCTTGGAAAAAGATGCCATTTTTTCGTTGACCTTTTGGCGCATCTGCTCTAAGAGTTCTTGGATATTTTCTGCCGTTGTGGTCGCATTGATCTGTTCATAATCAAGATGGATTTTTGCTACAAGTTTTCCCTCTTTTTGAAGCACGAGTGCATCGAGCACCATTGCATCTTGGTTGATAATGTTCTCAATCTGCTCGGGGTAGATATTCTCTCCACTAGGACCAAGTATCATATTTTTACTACGACCACTGATAAAGAGGTAGCCATCCTCATCTATGTACCCTAAATCTCCCGTTAAAAAGTATCCATCTTCATCAAATACCTCTTTTGTTTTTTGTTTATCTTTATAATAGCCAAACATCACGCTAGGTGATTTTACAGCAATCTCACCTTCAGACTGCTCTTTATACTCTTTTTTAATTTTGATCTCAACTCCAGGCATTGTAAGTCCTGCTGAACCAAGTTTTCTCGGCATACCCATACGAGTTCCAGCGATGAGAGGTGCAGTTTCCGTAAGACCATAGCCGATGATATAAGGAAAATCTGCTTCGTATAAGAATTCCTCAACATAGCATGCCAATGGTGCACCACCTATACCATAAAAGCGTAATCTGCCTCCAAAAGTTTCAATCAGTTTTTTACCAGCAATTTTATTGAGTCTTTTCCTAACAAAAGGGAACTTGGTATAGAAAAGTCTGATGAGTTTATTTTCCTGAAATTTTGATTGTATCTTGTTTTTGTAGATCTTCTCAATAACAAGTGGTACTGAGAGCATCATTGTTGGGCGTACCACGGCAAACGCTTTGAGTAAGATGTTTGGTGTTGGTGCTTTATCAATATATACGACACTCGCACCGTGAAGCACCGGAATGAGCATGCCGACGGTACACTCAAAAGTGTGTGCTAACGGCAAGATCGATAAGAAAACATCATCAGATTTGATTTGGATATTTTTGTAAGCGCTTAAAGCATTGGTGACAAGATTTTTATGTGTGAGCATCACCCCTTTGGAGTGCCCCGTAGTTCCAGATGTATAAAGGATGGCAGCAAGATCATCCTCATTTGGTTTTGATAACTCTTTTGGAGTGTGAAAATTTTGTTTGATCTTCTCATCTATTATCTCAAGATTATCGAGTAAAATAGCAAAGTTTATTTGCGATTCTTCTATCTCTTCGACAATCTCCAGCAATTTTTCAGATACAAAGATCGCTTTTGACTCAGAGTGGCGGATGATATGGTGTACATCAGCAGGATTAAAGTCGGGCAAGATGGGTACTACAACCGCACCAAGAGAGGTGATCGCAAAATATGCAATTGACCAGTTAGGCATATTTTCACCCAAAAGGGCAACCTTATCACCTTGTTTGATCCCGTTTTGTGTGAGCAGTTGTGTCATCGATTCCACTTTTTTACCAAATTCATTGTACTTCATAGGTTTGTGTCCAACTTTGGAAAAAGCATCGTTGGAAGCATAAAGCGATAGGGAGCGCTTCAAAAGGGAAGGAAGTGTAAAGTTTTCTAAGTTTTCATAAGGGTATTGCATAGCTAATCTCTACTTCTGTTAGTTTGTTGTACAATTATACATAAAATTTATTGAGCTGGATAAACCCTTGAGTAGACGACACAAAAATAATCATAAAAAACGCACCGGTGTAACTTTTACAGAAAAAGATTTTCTTCCTACAACCAAAGAGGAGATGGATGCGCGTGGATGGGATCAGTGTGATGTGATCATCATCAGTGGTGATGCTTACATCGATTCACCGTTTATGGGTGTGGCGATGGTTGGCAGGATGCTTGAGCGTATGGGGTATCGTGTCGGAATCATTGGTCAGCCCGATACCAACAGCGATGTGGATATCAAAAGACTAGGTGAGCCAAAACTCTACTGGGGAGTGAGTGGTGGCAGTGTCGATAGTATGGTTTCCAACTACACAGCCACCAAAAAGTTTCGCAACTCCGATGACTACACCCCAGGAGGAGTGAACAACAAGCGTCCCGATAGAGCTGTGCTGGTTTATACCAACTTGATTCGCCGCTACTTTAAAAATACGGTACCGATTGTTTTGGGTGGGATCGAGGCATCATTAAGGCGCATCAGCCATTATGATTACTGGCAAAACAGACTCAAAAAACCGATCTTGTTTGACTCTAAAGCAGATATTTTGATCTACGGGATGGGAGAGATTGCTCTTGAGGAGCTAACCCGCGCCATTGAAGAGGGCAGGGACTACAGAGATATTCGCGGTATTTGCTACATCGCAAAAGAGCCAAAAGAGGAGTATATACAACTTCCAAGTCATCAGGAGTGTTTGGAGAATAAAGAGCGCTATATCGATATGTTTGATGCGTTTTATGATAATAATGACCCCATCTCGGCAAATGGGCTTTGTGAAGAGGTGGATGGGCGCTATCTTATCCAAAACCCTCCGTGTGATTACCTTAACGAAGAGGAGATGGATGCCAACTCCAACCTCCCTTTTACAAGAGAGTTGCACCCTTACCACCGTAAAGATGGCAAGGTGAAATGTCTCGAGACAATAAAGTTCTCGATCATGACCCATCACGGATGTTGGGGTGAATGTAATTTTTGTGCCATTGGTGTGCATCAGGGAAGAACGATCAGAACACGCTCAGAAAAAAGCATACTTGATGAAGCAAAAGAGTTCAATAAGTATGGTGATTACAAGGGGATCATCTCCGATGTTGGTGGACCAACTGCCAATATGTACGGCTATGAGTGTAACAAAAAACTCAAACTCGGTACCTGCGATCATCAACGGTGTGTTGATGCGAGCCATCTTTGTAAAACGATGAAAGTGGATCATTCCCGCAACATTAATCTACTCAGGCAGGTAAGGCAGGTAGAGGGTGTACGCAAGGCGTTTGTTGCATCCGGTGTGCGATATGACCTCATTAACGCTGATAAACGTCACGGCTATGAATACCTCAAAGAGATGGTTAAACACCACATCTCAGGGCAGATGAAAGTTGCTCCAGAACATACACAGCAACATGTTTTGGAGTTGATGGGAAAACCGGGTAAACAAGAGTTGGTTGAGTTTAAAAAACTTTATGACAAACTCAATAAAGAGGAGGGCAAAAAGCAGTTTTTAACCTACTATCTCATCGCCGCACATCCGGGATGTACCGAGAGTGACATGCATGAGCTCAAACGCTTTACAAGAGATGAGCTGCAGATGAACCCAGAACAAGCTCAGGTGTTTACCCCAACACCGGGAACCTACTCAGCTGTAATGTACTACACAGAGATGGATCCAAAAACCCGCAAGAAAATTTTTGTAGAAAAAGATACCAAAAGAAAAGAGAAACAAAAACAGATCGTTGTGAAAAAAGGTTGTTTTAAATCTGGATTTGCTTCGTAATATAATGAACCCCAAAAACTGGACCAGTAAATTTCAGATTTTAATTTCAAAATGCTAAAATAGAAATAGAAGAAA
>VCAY01000010.1:26511-46213 GCA_013607635.1 Campylobacterota bacterium | reverse complement strand
TGAAATTTCAACATTTGGCTTGAGCTATTAAGTTCCTTATAACTTTTATTCAGATAAAATTTACTCAAATTAATAGCAATGGCATGGTTATAGTTCAATTCAACGGCTATTAAACCATAAATAGAAGGATGATGCACATGATAAATGAACTATTAGTATATGAAACAAGTAGAATTCTTAAAGATCGTGTTGCAGCTGGTAAATAATTAGCTTTTGCCGCCATTATGGCGCAAAAGCACCTCTTTACCTACAATATCGTGTTCAAGCAAATTTTTACACGCGAAATGAAATCTTTGAGCTCAAAACAACAACCCTCATAGCACCGGACTTCGCTACTGTATCAATTCCGTATGCCTGACACTAGAGGAGCAATAGATGAAAAAACTGTTTACAGTATTACTACTGTTACATGCAACATTACTAAGTGCACAAAACCCTCATGTTGTGCTTGAGACCAACCAAGGAAACATTGAGCTAGAGTTATTTCCCGACGCGGCACCCCTTGCGGTAGAAAACTTTACCACCCATGTAAAAAACGGCTACTACAACGGCATCATATTTCACCGCATTATCAAAAACTTTATGATCCAGGGTGGAGACCCTACAGGTACAGGACGCGGTGGTGAATCGATCTGGGGCAAACCGTTTCAAAACGAATATGCTCCCAATGTTGTTTTTGACAAACCGGGTATCCTTGCTATGGCAAATGCAGGGGCAAACACCAACGGCAGTCAGTTTTTTATTACTGTAGCACCGACACCTTGGCTTAACGGCGGCTATACTATTTTTGGCAAAGTAGCGGATGATAGATCGATGCAGGTTGTTTATAAGCTCAGTAATGTTGCTACAAACGGAAGATATGGTGGTGACCGCCCACTTGAAAAACAGGTAATTTTAAAAGCATACATCAAAGAGTAAGAAGGAAAATATGGATATTAATACACTGGGTAAACTTGAAAAAAAAGCACTTAAGAAAAGTGGTATGGATTTTACACGCCTTGGTATTGCACTTTTCTTTGCCATTGGTGTGCTCACCTATAGTTTTTTAACAAACGGAGGGATTCCAAACAATATGTTCTTGGCAGTTGCAGCGCTTATTGGTGCATATATGGCGATGAACATAGGTGCTAATGATGTTGCTAATAATGTTGGACCTGCTGTTGGATCACGTGCTATGAGTATGGTTATGGCGGTCGTTGTTGCTGCTGTGTTTGAAGCCGCGGGAGCACTTATCGCCGGTGGAGATGTGGTTAAGACGATCAAAAAAGGGATCATCGATATTGCTGCTTTTGGTGGTGATGCGGATGCTTTTATTTGGGCGATGATGGCAGCTTTGCTTGCTGCTGCACTTTGGCTCAATCTTGCTACCGCATTGCGTGCACCTGTCTCGACAACTCATTCCATCGTTGGAGGTGTGATGGGGGCAGGGATCGCAGCAGCCGGTTTTAGTATCGTATCGTGGGGGACTATGGGCAAGATCGTTGCTTCGTGGGTGATCTCTCCTGTTTTAGGTGGTATCATCGCTGCAGGATTTTTATTTGCCATTAAAAAAAGTGTATTGTTGCAAAAAGAGCGGGTCAAGTCTGCCAAGAAATATGTACCGTTGTATGTTGCCATAATGAGTTGGGCATTTACAACCTACCTTGTACTTAAAGGGCTTAAAAAAATCTGGCCGCAAGTGGTTGAATTTTTGAACTATCTACCACTTATCTCTTTGGAAATCACCAAAAAACCAACTTTTTTACAAGCTACCGTTATAGGGCTTCTCATCGCTGTTATAACATTGATCTTAGTTAAAAACAACATCGCAAAAAAAGAGTTTGACGAGAGTGATAGATCGGTCAATGCTCTTTTTACTATCCCACTTGTTTTTGCAGCAGCACTGCTGAGTTTTGCTCATGGAGCCAACGATGTAGCCAATGCAGTGGGACCACTTGCTGCGATTGCCGATGCAATAGTCAATGGCGGTGTTTCATCCAAAGCGAGCATCCCGCTGTGGGTGATGGGTGTTGGAGCGTTAGGTATTGCGATCGGGCTGTTGCTTTATGGTCCAAAACTGATTAAAACAGTCGGTAGTGAGATCACTGAGCTTAACCAGATACGCGCATTCTCCATCGCCATGGCAGCAGCAATTACGGTGATCATCGCTTCACAACTTGGACTGCCGGTAAGCTCCACACATATCGCCATCGGTGGTGTTTTTGGTGTCGGTTTTTTACGTGAGTATCTTCACACCGCATCACTCGATCAAAACATCGAAGAGGATATAGAGAGAATTGACACTGAAAAAGCAACCCTCAAAGCGTACCAATCAGAACTTAAAAAGCTTGAAGGCAAAGAGCACAAGAGCGAAGAGGAGTATGAAAGGATCGTTACCCTTTATAAGCTGATCGATAAAGAGGAGGCAAAACTCGAGAAGGTCAAAAAACACCTCA
The DNA here is from genome assembly GCA_013607635.1 of Campylobacterota bacterium. Lineage (GTDB taxonomy): Bacteria > Campylobacterota > Campylobacteria > Campylobacterales > Sulfurimonadaceae > Sulfurimonas. The sequence continues at coordinate 43,778 of VCAY01000010.1, read as the reverse complement.
AAAAAACACAAAAAGAGAAGTATGTGCAACGAAGCAGTGTCAAGAAGATTATCGCTGCATGGATCATTACCGTTCCTGCTGCTGCGATCATTGCAGGAGTACTCTTTTATGCCATTCGAGGGATTATGCTCTAAGGAGTGCTTTTTGCACCTCTAGGGCTTGTTTATGTTCAAACACATCATGCACCCGTATAATTGAGGCTCCATTTTTTACAGCTTCAAGATGAAGAGTCAGTGTTCCTGCTAACCTTTTAGCAACATCACTTGGGTGGATCTTATCGATCATCGATTTTCTTGAAGCCCCCACAAGCAACTCACACCCAAGCATTTTAAAATGTTCAAGATGTTTTATGAGTTGTAAATTATCCTCAACTGTTTTACCAAAACCTATCCCCACATCTAGCACAATATCTCTCACGCCAAAACTTTGCACTTTGTGCATCTGTTGCTGTAGATAGTCGTAAATATCAAGTACAACATCATCGTAGCTCGGGCTACTCTGCATCGTTTGCGGGGTTCCTTGCATGTGCATCACGACTGCAGTTGCCCCATATCTTCCAGCAAGCCTGCAAAGCTGATCATTTTGAAAACCTGTAATATCGTTAATGATACCAAAACCGCTCTCTAGTGCTTTTTGCACAACTGCCGGTTGATATGAGTCGATGCTAAATCTCACATCTTCATACAGTTTTGCTTCATAAATTGCTTCAAGGATCGGTGTTACGCGCACCAACTCCTCCTTGGCACTCACTATCGGTGCGTTGGGTCGCGAAGAAACACCGCCAATGTCGATAATATCTGCACCATCTTGCACCATCTGCTCAATCTTTGCAAGCGCATCTTTACCAACAAAACGTGAACCTGCATAAAAACTGTCGTCGTTGGCATTGATCACACCCATGATCTTGGTTGCCGGTGTTTTTGGCACAGCAAGATAGTTTTGCAACTCTTTTGCCACATCTTTGAGCCCAAAAGGTTGTGCCAGCTCTTTTTTTGCAAGTATCTGTAACTGTTTTGTTGTAGCAATCAATACACAATCAACTCGCTCCTCTTTGGCTATCACCGTACCTCGAGGCACAGCAAGGTCAGCTCCAACAGAAAGAGCATCCTGTTTTAAGATATTTGCCGCACCTACATGTAACGCTTTAAGTGCAAACAGGTGCACTTTAGCTTTGGAGGCTAAAATTTTGATCCCGCCACTATCAACACCCAACTCTTGGAGTAGTTTTTCTATCGCAACATCATTAGAGAGCTTTTGTATTCTCATCTTCGCTCCTGTACAAAACCCATAAGTAACATTGCAAACACACTCTGCGCTCTTGCATTAAGATCAAGAAGCCTGTAAGCTTTATCAAAATTCTCCAGTTGCCTTTGTGAGAGGATAAGCTGCTCTGTTACAACTGCTTTGTGAAACATCGCTTCCACAAGTAGTTTTGCTTCATTTTTTGAAACTCTCGCATGCTCTTTTAAAAAGGCAAAGATATCGTTGTAGTCAATTTTAGCAAAACTTATCGGTATCTCTTGAAGGAGATGTTGCGTCGTTTGTTGCAGTATCGGTAATCGTGAGCGAACAGTTGGAAGAAGATTTGATTTTGTAGGCGATATGATAATAAACTCAATATTACTCGGTGGTTCTTCAAAAATTTTTAAAAGGGAGTTTTGTGCCACATCGGTAAACTCTGTGGCTGCGATAACAATATACTTCACTTTGGCATCACTGATACAAGCCTCGGCGCTCACCTCTTTGGCGTGTTCTATCTTGAAAGTCTCCTCATGAAACTTGACAACACGACTGCCTTGCAATTTTGCTGTGAGTTTCTCAATCTCATCTTCGATATCATTCGAGATGATAATATGCCCCTTTATCGCTGCATCAACTGACATCAACCTCTCCAAACATTGCAGCATTTAAAGAAGCATCAAACAATCGATAGAGTTGCAACAGTTTGATATCAAGCTGTGAATCGTAAGAGCGCAGAGTAAAAGCGTTGTTAAAATCTTCATCAAATATCCAAAAGTAGCTGTTGTCTTTTCTTTTGGCAATATCACTACGTTTATCATCACCCTTGCCTACATACCAAAAAAAGTGGTCATTTTTATAAGAAAGCTCTACGAGATCCTCCACCATATCGATCATCTCACCGCTGTTAATACTGTTGTAGTGGGAATAGATTCTATCGATCGTTGTCACTGGAATGAGTGGGCGATCGCAAGAGATAGAGTTGATCGAGTCGATAATATAGTGCTCGAACCACTTTCTTTTTTGATCGGTAATCACCACAACGGTCTTGCCCTCTAGTATCTGTGAGAGTGCCAAAGCAGTGGTTTTTGACCACTCAAAACGCTGCTCTTCAAGCCAGCTGAGTGCACCACCCTCTTCTCTAATGGCATCAAGACTCCATTGTGCAAAATCTAACATCAAAACTTTCTACTTCTCTAGCTCATAAGCATCATGCAGACTTCTAACGGCAAGCTCTGCATATTTTTCATCGATCACCATAGAGACTTTGATCTCTGAGGTTGAGATCATATTGATATTGATATTATTTGCCGCCATCGTTGAAAATGCCTTGGCAGCTACACCTGCGTGTGATTTCATACCAACACCCACAACCGAGACTTTACAAATATCTTCGTTGTACGAATCATCCTTGATCTCACCATTTTGCACAAATGTATCGACAACCACCTTAGCATCGTGCAGATCACCTTTTGGTACAGTAAAGTCGATGTTTGTTGTCTCATCAACTGCCTTATTTTGGATGATCATATCAACGTTTACCTCCGCTGCAGCGAGTTTGTTAAAAATCTCACTCGCGATCCCCGGTCTATCTTTAACACCAAGTAACGAGATACGTGCCTGATTTTTATCTAATGCTATACCACTTACTAAAGGTTGTTCCATAATATTTTCCTCTTTTGTTATTAACGTTCCCTCTTCATCGCAGAAGCTTGAGCGGGTAACAAGATTGACATTGAGTTTTTTTGCAAGCTCAACTGAACGGTTTTGCAACACTTTTGCCCCCAAACTTGCAAGCTCTAACATCTCATCATACGAGATCTTCTCCATTTTACGTGCTTTTGGCTCGATCCTTGGATCGGTTGTAAAGATCCCCGTCACATCGGTATAGATCTCACACAGATCAGCCCCCAGCGCTCCTGCAATCGCCACAGCCGAGAGATCACTTCCACCACGACCAAGTGTTGTCACATCACCATCTTCATTAACCCCCTGAAAACCGGCAACTACCACAATTTTGCCCTCTTTGATCGCTCCTTGCATCGCACTTGGATCAATCTCTTCAATGCGTGCTTTTGTATGGCTTTTATCGGTCACGATCCCCGCTTTTCTACCACTCATCGCAGTAGCTTTATACCCCATCTCCTGCAAAGCGATCGAAAGAAGAGAAGCCGTTACCCTCTCACCTGAGCTTAGCAGCATATCCATCTCGGCGCGTGCCGGATTTTTTGAAAAGTGCTCCGCATAACCCGCCAGCTTATTTGTCTCACCGCTCATTGCCGAAACCACAACAACCACATCGTTACCGCCATCTTTGGTTGTTGCAACACGCTTAGCAACATTTTGGATCCGCTCAAGATCACCCACACTTGTTCCGCCGAACTTTTGAACTATCAACATTAAAGCAGCCCTTCCTTTTTAAAATAATTGATCACACTCTCATACACAGGCTTTTTAAAATGTGCCGTGATACCCAACAACTCATCGATTCCAACAAACTTATAATCTGAAAATTCAGGATGTTTGGTATCGATATCGATCTTGGCATCTTGATGCAGTTTGACCAAAAAATACCTTTGCTTTTGCCCTTTGTACGGCTTCATGCTTTTGACGATCTTTGGTGGAAAATCGTAGCTGATCCATTCAGGATACTCTGCGATAATCTCGGCCTTATCGGTACCGATCTCCTCTAGCATCTCACGAAAAAGAGCCTCTTTTACCTCTTCGCCCTCATCGATACCACCTTGCGGAAACTGCCAGATATCTGCGATATCGTTTCGTTGCGCTATAAAGATCTCTTTTTTTTCCGGATAGTTGTGTGAAACGATAATCATAGCCACATTGGGGCGATATCTCTGTTCATTTGTCATCATTAAACCCTAAAATTATTTCCGCGATTATACAAAAACAGTAATTAAAAGAAGATAATTTTGCTATGATTCGCTTATGCTTTTATATATACACATCCCTTTTTGCGATTCCAAGTGCTCCTACTGCGCTTTTAACTCCTATGTTGACAAGTTTCATCTCAAAGCTGCCTATATGGACGCTTTGCTACTTCAACTACAACACGAACTCAAAAGATTTAAGGTGCAAAACAAAGAGATTGAGACACTTTTTATCGGTGGTGGTACACCCTCAACCATTGCCCCATCCCTTTACCTGCCAATCTTTGAGCTTTTACAACCCTACTTGCAAAACGATGCGGAAATAACGGCTGAAGCCAACCCAAACAGTGCAACCAAAGAGTGGCTTGAAGGGATGTATAACTGTGGTGTTGATCGCATCAGTTTTGGCGTGCAAAGTTTTGATGATGCCAAACTCAAACTCCTAAACCGTGCACACAATGCAAAACAGGCAACACAAGCGATCCATGATGCCCACAACATTGGTTTTAAGAATCTCTCACTCGATCTTATTTATGGTGTTGCAGGGGATACTAAAGAGCTTTTAGCCAGCGATTTAAAAAAAGCTTTTGCACTTCCTATCAATCACTTAAGCGCTTATGCACTCACCATTGAAGACAACACCCCTTTTTTCACCAATCCACAAATGGCAGATGAAAAACTGGAGCTCACACAGTGGTTGTTTGAGCAGATCAAAACACAAGGATTTCAACAATACGAGATCAGCAACTTTGGCACCTACCATTCTCGGCATAATCTTGGATATTGGCAATACAAAGAGTATATCGGCATTGGTGCCGGTGCTGTAGGAAAGCTTAAAAATAGAAGATTTTATCCTCAAACTCATATTGACAGCTACATCAAAACACCCTTAGATATAAAAACAGAACGACTTAGCGATGAAGATATAAGGATTGAAAAGATCTTTTTGGGATTACGAAGTGTCGTGGGATTTAGCTACTGTATTCTTACAAAAAGTGAACAACAAAAGGTAGAAATTCTCCTAAAAGAGAACAAACTTATCTTTGAGAAAAACCGTCTGTTCAACCCTAATTTTCTCTTAGCAGATGAGATCGCTCTTTATCTTACGAGTTAATTTGAAGATTTTTTAACCAATCTTAGGGTAAAATCGCAATACATTTTTTTTAAAGGCACAGATCGATGTTTGGTATGGGATTTACTGAGATTCTTGTGATCGCTGTTATTGCCATCTTGTTTTTAGGACCCGACAAGCTTCCTAGTACAATGGTGGAGATCGCAAAGTTTTTTAGAAGTACAAAAAACGCTATTGGCAATATGAAAGCAAGCATCGAAGAGGAGATGCATGTTACTGACATCAAACAAGAGGCACTTGCTTACAAACAAGAACTTGAAAAAGCTTCCCATGCCGTTACAAATGCAACAAATATAGACAGCCATATCGATACGCTTTTAGATGACTCTCCATCGCCTGCCACAGAAGAGTCAAGCCAGAAAAAACCTCAAGAAGAGGTGACTTTCAAAAAGAAAAAAAAGAAAAAACCTCAACAAGAAGAAGAGAACATAGATGTTTGAAGAGATTAGACCCCATTTAGTAGAACTTAGAAAAAGACTCGGCATTGCAGTTGCTAGCTTGATTGTGATGTTTTTTGTGATGTTTTATTTTCACGAACCGATTTTGGACTGGATGGTCACACCCCTTAATGATGCACTCATTGAAGTGGGGAAAAAATCTGTCCATGCCGCTGATGGGATGGTAACAACGAGCCAGGTTGGTGGAGCGTTCTTTGTTGCGCTGAAAGTTTCATTTTTTGCCGCTATCTTGGGAGCACTTCCTCTCATCCTTTCACAAATCTGGCTCTTTATCGCTCCGGGTCTGTACAGCCATGAAAAAAAGATGATCATCCCCTTTATCTTTGGTGGCACCATCATGTTTTTGGTTGGGGTGCTTTTTGCCTACTACATTGTTACCCCTTTTGGGTTTGATTTTCTCATCACCTTTGGTAGTTTTAAGTTTACACCACTTATTAACATAGAGGATTATGTAGGCTTTTTCACCAAGATCTTGTTTGGGTTTGGTTTGGCGTTTGAGCTGCCTGTTTTTGCCTACTTTTTAGCTCTGCTTGGGTTAGTGGATGACAAACAGATGATGGCATTTTTTAAGTATGCGATTGTGATCATCTTTATCGTTGCCGCACTGTTAACACCGCCTGATGTGCTCACACAACTACTCATGGCGGGACCACTGATTATCCTTTATGGTTTTTCGATCCTCATTGTCAAGCTCGTAAATCCTGCCCAGCCGGAAGATGATGACGAAGAAAAGCTAGAGCAGTCAAGTGAGCAATAAAGAGCTTCTAACTGCCAGCTATGACTTTGATCTGCCCGATCGCCTTATAGCCACACACCCCACACACCCGCGCGATCATGCAAAACTTCTTGTTTATGATCGCAAAACCGATACCATCACCCATACACATTTTTACGATTTTGAGAAGTTTATCCCAAAAGATGCGGCACTGATCTTTAACGACACCAAAGTGATCAAAGCAAGACTTTACGGCAAAAAGGCAAGTGGCGGCAAGATTGAGTTACTTATAAATAGAGCGCTTAATGCCCATGATGTGCGCTGCTATATCCGTGGGCGCATCAAAGCAGGAACTGTTTTAGAGTTTGATGCAAAACTTCAAGCAAAAGTGACAAGTCTGCAAGAAGATGGGAGTCGTGTTGTGCAGTTTTACCAAGGTGATGCACTTTTGCGCTTTGAGGAGCTTTTACCCATCATCGATACCATCGGGCACATCCCACTGCCTCCCTACATCCAGCGAGAAGATACCCCCGAGGATGCTAATGAGTACCAAAGTGTTTTTGCCAAACAAGAGGGAGCTGTTGCAGCCCCTACAGCATCGCTGCACTTTACCGATGAACAACACCAAAGGATCTGCAACAACCATCCCCACGCTTATGTCACACTCCATGTAGGCAGTGGTACTTTTAAACCCGTTGAAGCCAAGGTGATCACAGAGCATCCGATGCACTCGGAGTTTTATGAGATATCACCAAAAGCCAAAGGGTTACTGGACTCTAACACACCGATTTTAAGCATCGGTACCACCGCTACAAGAACGATCGAGTTTTATGCAAGAAATAAGGAGCAGACTTCAGGGGAAGCGAACCTTTTTTTACACCCAAACAATAAACCGCTCAGGGTTAATCACCTGCTAACAAACTTCCACCTGCCAAAATCAACCCTCATTATGCTTGTTGCCTCGTTTGTAGGGCTAGAAAAAACGCTGCAGCTTTACCATGAAGCGATCAAAAACAACTACCGTTTTTACTCTTATGGCGATGCGATGTTGATTCTATAGTAAAACTAAAGCCCTTGCAACAATATTTGTGACGACAAATCCTCCCTTCGGTCTGAGCATCCCAAATATTGTTGCAAGGGCTTTTTTGTTACAATAAGCTCCATGAAAACACTAACAAAAAAACTTTTTTACCTTGTTGGGATGCTTTTACTCATCTCACTGATCTCTTTTTTGGCAATCCACGCAGCACCTAACAGTTTTTTGGGTGCGGGTGAGCTCAATCCCAACATGAACCAAGAAGCGATTGAGAAACTCAAAGCGGTATACGGACTCGACAAACCCTTGGCGGTGCAATATACCGACTGGATCAAAAATATACTGCACCTTGATTTTGGGATCTCTTTTGTTACAGGAAGCGATGTTTCAGGTGAAATATTTAAGCGTATCGGTATCACTCTTTTTATGAATGGTGTTTCGATGGTGGTGGTTTTCACCCTTGCACTCTATTTGGGGATCAAAGCCGCGTTGCATTATGAGCAAAAAAGTGATCATCTTATCCGCCAATTCTCACTACTTTCGTTTTCGATGCCCTCATTTTACCTTGCACTCCTGCTTATTATCACCTTTGCGGTCAATCTTAAACTTTTTCCCATAGCAGGGCTTCACTCTGTTGATGCAGGTAGTGGGATAGCATACTATCTTGATATGTTGTGGCACCTTGTTTTGCCTATAAATGTCATGATCTTTTTAGGGCTTGGAAGTATGGTGATCTATGTACGCTCGCTGACATTGGAGATACTCAAAAGCGATTATTACTATTTTGCCAAAACACGCGCTTTAACACAAGTACAACTGCTTCGCTACTACATCCTGCCAAATCTTCTGCCACCTATTGTGACACTTTTGGGATTATCACTACCGGGGCTTATTGGGGGAAGTGTTATTTTAGAGTCGATCTTTGGAATCGATGGGATGGGACAGCTGTTTTACTTGAGCGCGCTCTCACGAGATTATCCCGTCATTATGGGAATCTTGATGATCACCTCGCTGCTGACACTCCTTGGAAATATCATCGCAGACCTTGTTTTACTCAAACTCAATCCGTACGCAAACAGAGGATAACTAGAGTAGCAAGCCTTCGATATCTTGCTTTAACGGTATCAGCTTAGTCTGGATAATATCCCATATCTCATTTTTTGTATTCATAATTATTATTGTAGCAAATTTTAGAATCTAGTTAAAGAGTGCTTCGAGTGCATCAACGCTCTCTTTTTGCTCCTCTTGGGTTGTTGCGCTCTGCGATGCTTCACCATCAGCCTCAACAAGATCGATCTCCATACCTGTTAGCATCGAAGCTAGACGGATATTGATACCGCTTTTGCCGATCGCTTTTGATTTTTGATCGCTTGGAAGGGTTACAATCGCTTTTTCGTTTACACCCTCTTCGTTTTTTATAATCTCAACATGGGAGATGATCGCCGGACTCATCGCACGCGATACAAAAAGCTCAGGGATGTTTGTGTACTCGATACAGTCGATATTTTCACCGATGAGCTCTTCACTGACTGCATTGATACGCACCCCCTTAACACCGACAGTTGCACCAACGGCATCAACTTGCGGATGGGTACTAAAGATCGCTATCTTTGCACGCTCACCAGGGATGCGTGCCGCTTTTTCGATCACCACATTGCCATCTGCTATCTCAGGTACTTCAAGCTCTAGCAGAGCTTCAAGGAACTTCGGTGATGTACGGGAAAGCTCGATTGAGATGCCGTTTTCTTTGTCCATATTCACACGGCGCACAACAGCTTTGAGCACATCTGCTGGTTTAAATATCTCCCCTTTGATACGACTTTTCATAGGAAGCACCGCTTTGATCTCATCAACTTCCATATAGGTAGCATTGTTAGCATCTACACGCGTCACACGACCATTTACGATGGTGCCAACTTTTGATTTGTACTTGTTATATACCTCATCTTCAACCATTCTTTGGATATGGTACTCGATCTCACGGTGCAGTTGTGATGCAGCAGTTCTGCCATAATCTTCAAGATCGTGCTCCTCTTGCAACTGGTCGCCAAGCTCTACTTGATCATCATATTTTCTCGCTTCGCTGATCGCCATATAAGCTGCAGCTTGCTCCTCATCTTGTAATCTCTCATCATCATCTTCAACCACTGTAATTGTCTGGATCACTTTGATGCTTTTTGTATCCTCATCAATCTGCGCTTCAAAGGCAAAATGGGGGTTAATAACTCTTTTGGCAGTTTGGATAAAAGCAGTTTTAAGTGCTTCTAGTACTTGATCCGGCTGTAAACCTTTTTCGTGCGCTATCGCTTCGGCAATATCTAATATTTTTTCCACAGTAATATCCTCGTTAATGTAAGAAATCTGAACAATGTTAAAAGCGTTTTGGGGATTTCTTATCTGAAAGTGCAAAATTGTACCGAAATTCTTATAAAAAACTCTTTAATCGTTTTTTTATTACATCTAATGTATAATTCACCACTTTAATTATCATCAAGGAAAACATCAATGGATTTAAAGCTAGTAAGAGCTGAACTAAACGCCAAACCAAAAAAGATCGATCTAGCAAAGATCGAAGATAAAGTTGCCAAAAAGGAGAGTGTGATATTTTATTTTGACAAAGACAACTCTCACAAAGACCTCTTAGAGCTTCAAGACCATTTTGAAGCGCAAGGGAAAAGTTTTTATATGAACGAAGTAAAATATGGACTTGGTGACAACGACTACATGTACCAAGTACACATCATGGCATAAGAGCTGATGAGTAAAAAACTCTTTATTGAAACTCTCGGTTGTGCGATGAATACCCGCGATTCTGAGCATATGATCGCACAACTTAAAGAGCGTGAGGGGTATGAAACCACCACTAATCTCAAAGAAGCAGATCTCATTCTCATCAACACCTGTTCTGTTCGTGAAAAGCCGGTGCAAAAACTCTTCTCAGAGCTTGGAGCTTTTAACAAAAAGAAAAAAGAGGGTGCAAAGATCGGCGTGTGTGGCTGTACCGCTTCACACCTCGGTGAAGAGATCATTAAACGCGCCCCTTATGTGAGTTTTGTTCTAGGTGCTAGAAATGTCTCTAAAATCTCAGAGGTGCTGCACAAAGACAAAGCGGTAGAGACCGATATCAACTACGATGAGAGTGAATTTGCTTTTGATGATTTTCGCTCCTCACCCTACAAGGCCTACATCAACATCTCGATCGGGTGTGACAAGCAGTGTACTTTTTGTATCGTACCAAAAACCAGAGGGGAAGAGATCTCGATCCCCGATGAGCTGATCGTTCAAGAAGCAGCAAAAGCGGTGCAAAACGGGGCTAAAGAGATCTTTTTGCTTGGGCAAAATGTTAACAACTACGGCAGACGTTTTTCCGATGCGACTCACGAAAAAGTCAACTTTACAGAACTGCTTCGCAGACTCTCAAAGATCGAAGGGCTTCGCCGTATCCGCTTTACTTCACCACACCCGTTTCACATGGATGATGAGTTTATCAAAGAGTTCGCCAAAAACCCTAAAATCTGCAAATCGATGCACATGCCACTACAATCAGGATCTAGCAAGGTGCTCAAAGATATGAAGCGCGGCTACACCAAAGAGTGGTTTTTAAACCGTGTGGAAAAACTGCGCAAAGAGTGCCCCGAGGTGAGCATCTCGACAGATATTATTGTTGCTTTTCCGGGTGAGAGCGAAGAGGATTTTGAGCATACTCTTGATGTGATGCGTAAAGTGAAGTTTGATCAGATCTTTTCGTTTAAATACTCCCCGCGTCCACACACCGAAGCTGAAAAACTTCCAATGATAGACGATGCGTTAGCATCAGCGAGACTGACACAACTCCAATCACTCCAAGCTGAAATCCTTGACGAAAACGCCAAAAAGCACCAAGACAAGGTGTATGAGGTCTATTTTGAAGAGCTAAGTCGCGACAACTATGTCTCAGGCAGAACCAACACCAACCTTGTTGTCAAAGTTAAAGGCAGCGAAGAGCTTTTAGGCGAATTTAGAGATGTCAAGATCACCCAAATAGGGCGTACCATCTGTACAGGGGAGATCGTTGCTTAAGAAGATATCACGCTTCTTAGCCCTCTTGATCGTCCCTTTTATCGGATCACTTGTGATCCGTTTTTTATACCACACCAACAAAAAAGTTTTTCATGCACCAAAAACAATTCCGGATGAACCTCTCATCTTTGCCTGCTGGCATGGAGAACTTTTAATGATACCTTATATTTATAGTTATTATCGTAAAAAACCTCGTGTCAAAGCTTTGATATCACCCCATTTTGACGGTAAACTGATCTCCAAAACAATTGGCCACTTCGGAGTGGGAACATTAGCAGGTTCAAGCGAAAAAAGTCCGGCAAAAGTACTCATCCAAGCGATCAGGACACTTAAAGAGGGGTGCGATGTCGGCATCACTCCCGATGGTCCAAAGGGTCCAAGGCACGAAGTGGCAGACGGGATCATTGTGATGGCACAAAAAGCCAAAGCAAAGATCATCCTTGTTGAGATTAAACCAAGTAAATATTGGCAGCTTAACTCTTGGGATCGCTTTACAGTTGCTAAACCTTTTGGTACAATACACTATTATGCATCTGATCCCATCGATATTGAAGGGGTTGATTTTGAGGCTGCAAGAGATTTGCTAAAAAAGGGGTTGCTGCAACATGAACGTTAAAACTACTTTTATGACAATCTCACTTACGCTACTTGCTCTAATGGGGATCTTTTTTCTCACCAACCCATCTTACCAAAAATCGCTTGAAGCCAAATACTACTATGAGATGGGAGATTTTGATCGATCTTACGCCTTGGCAAAAGAGGCATTCTCACAAGATCTTTACAACCGTATGGCAGCGACCATCATGGCGCAGTCACTCACATCGATGAAGTATCAAAAGTATATCGATCAAGCCAAAGAGTACCTTATACAGATCAAAGATATTGCTACAAACAAGCAAGTAGATGATGCTCAAAGAGCAAAGATTAAAGTGATGAGCCAGATTATGACCAATCGTTACATCAAACTTGCCCCAAGCGTTGTAACAGATGCAGATCTGGTAGAAAAAGCGGCAAAATATCATGCCAAATTTGAGAAGATCCTTGAAACAGTTGATCGCTAAAGAAAAAGATGCTTTTTTACAGCATCTTGAACAACACAGAGGTTACTCCAAGCTGACAATTAAGAGCTATAACGAAGCTATAAAAGAGGCACTACAATTTATGGAGACACAAACCGATGCCGAAGGTGTTACAACCTTAAACCTTATGCCTTATCGACTCCATATAGCAGATCTCAAAGCCAAAACCATCAGTAAAAAACTCAGTGCCTTACGAAGTTTTACAGAGTTTTTAAACGACAATGGCATCAAAGTGCAACTCCAAGCCGATGCAAGCATCAAAGTTGCCAAAACTCTTCCAAAACCAATTAGTCACGAACATATCACAGAGGCTCTGCAGCAAGCCGACATCAAAGAGAAACTTGTTGTGACGATGCTCTATACACTTGGTTTGAGGATCTCTGAACTTTGCAACTTACAACTTCAAGATATCCAAAATGGGTGGGTAAGAATAACAGGGAAAGGGAATAAACAACGCGATATCCCCCTTTTGGAAAATATGCAACGACTCATCGATCTCTATATGGAGCAATTTCACCCTAAAAGATTCCTTTTTGAAAAAAATAGTGAAAAATTAAGCGAAAATAGTTTAAGATATATCATCAATAAAGTTTTTGCCAGAATATCACTCAAAGTGACACCGCATCAATTGCGTCATTCCTACGCAACAGCGTTGCTTAACAGCGGGGCACCCATTGTAGATGTGAGTGAACTTTTGGGGCACAGTTCAATGGCAACAACACAAATTTATACCAAACTTGGCAGTGCATTGAAAAAACAAAACTATGACAAAGCACATCCATTATCAGGAGCAGTTTCGTAGTGCTTGGAAAAATACTTGAATCTTTATACCAAAAAGTGTTTATTAACATCATTCGTCAGCGCTCAGACACTGTAGTGTATGTGCACAACTACTCAAAGAAAGGGGATCTATCACACTACGAAGAGGTGTTTCAAACCACAACACCTTCGCAAGAGATGATCGAGTATATCAACAGTTTTACCAAAGAATCACCTTACTACTACATCACCGTTTTAGATACTTCTGCACAACAAGGGGCATTACCGTCTTGCAAAAAAAACCTTTTACAATCCTACGAAGATCTCACCACCTCGGAATATAAATGTATCAACAAAGAGTGGACTGTTTATACATCAAAAACAGATCTTTATACGTTAGAGAAGGAGTTTGGAGATGTTGGGATCGACTTTGTATTTTCCCCATTTATCCTTCTTGCAACATTTTTTGCCGACAAAATCAACAACACACTTGCTATGTATGCCCTCATCATAGACAGCTCCGTCAGTGTTATGGTATTTGATTCCGGGAGGCTGCTTTTTGCAGAACATGTAGCTATGCTAGTGCTTGATGAGCACGAAAATATCATCCTTGAAGAAGCACAAGAGGATGTTGCGCTCGATCTTGACGATGATATCGATCTTGAAACTATCGATGTAGATGATAACATAGATGATCTCGAAGGTTTTTCCTATATTGAGAATCTTGATACAATTGAAGATATCGATGAGTTCTCACAAGGCGAAGATCTTGAAGAGGAGCTTTATGAAAACGAAGCACAGGAAAAAGGGACAGAGGAGGAAACAAACGACAACTCACACTTCAATGAAGATTATCAAAGATTTTCCATGATTCAAGATGCTATCAACCATTTTTACAAAGATGAAAGGTATGAAAGCAATTTTTTAGAAAATATCTACATCGCTGATTATACCCATGTATCAAACGATCTCAAGCGTTACCTCGAAGATGAGATGTTTTTAAATGTCTATATCCGCTCCATCGATATCGGTAGCGAGCTTTACAGCCTGGCAAAAAAGGAGCTAGGGTTATGAGATACAGCTACATAAAACCTAGACATAAAACACCTTTTTCCCAAGAGATGCAGTTGCTTGTTACTTTTTTTTCCATAACCCTTATTATGATAGTAGGCACCTACCTCTTTTTACTCTATAAAGATTATACATTTGAGCGTGACAAAGAGCAGGCAATCCAAAAGCGCCTAGCCCTTACCAAAGAGATACAACAGATGCAAAACAAGATCAGCTATATCGAAAAACAAAGAGATCTCTCTGAGAAAATTTTTACACAAAACAGTGTTTTGAAAGACTCCATCACCAACCTCTTTGATCTCGTCCCTGAGCGCATCACTCTTTCAGAAGCAAAACTGCTCAAAAACGGACTGATCCTCTATGGTATTACACCAAGTAAAAATGTCTATAACTTTATGTTGCAAGCACCGATTCGATCGATTTTTCATAAAACATACAGCAGTTTTTATCCTGCAGGTAACGGATGGCTACACTTTGTATCAACCAACTATATCGATGCAACACAACAAAAACTTGAAGATCAGGAGGGTGCAGAGTGAAACTGAATATCCCGCGCCATTATGCATACTTGGCACTGATCTCTGTTGTCTTACTGATCTTTGTACTTGTGTTCTCTTTTACCGCCTTAATCCCCATGGGTAAAGAGTACCGTCTCAAAAAAAACATACTCAAAAATGAAGTTGCAAAACTGAAAAAATACCAAAATTTTCACGATGAAACTTTGGCAACACTCAAAGATCTACAAACAAAAAATCGACATATTATTGAAGCTTTTGACAAACCGTTTGATCCACAAAGGTTTGTCAAAAAACACAAACTTTACTTTTCACAACTTAGCGTGACAAAGATCAACAAAGATAAAGATACCAAAGGGTTCGCCACCTACAAAGTCGATACAACATCCCAGATCAACTCCCCCACAAACTTTTATGACTTTTTAGATTCTGTCAATAAAAGTGACTGGATTATCGAAATCAACTTCCCAATCGATTTTCAACGCGAAGGGGAGCTTATCAAATCCTCTTTTACGATGAAAGTTTATGCTAACAACAAAGAGAGTAACTCTACAGCCTCAGCATCACCTGCCAAATAACCTCGTAGTTTTGGGTTGATCTTTAACATACGCAGCCTCTCTTTAAGTTTTTTGGGCATACTGCTAGCGACGATATAAGGTGCTACAAACACATAAGCACCGCAAACGGTTGCGATATATCTTCTGCCTATCACAACACTTTTGTTTTGTAAAAACTGCTCTTTTTCACTTGCTCTCATTACATGCAATAAACCTTTGAGGTACCTGTCAAGCGTCACAAGATCGCTTCGTGGGTTTTTGGAGGCAAAATATGCAAGTTTATTACACTTTTTCACTGCAGTTTTTTGCACTAGCATTGCATTGTCACGATCGATATAGCGAAAACTTCTAGCTATCCCCTCGCCAAATTCCGCCAAAAGTGGCTCAGAAAACTTCTCTCTAAAATAGTTGCGCTTGAAGGTTGTCTCTTTGTTGGTGGCATCTTCAAAGTAGCGGTAGTTATGTTGATCTAAATAGTTTAAGAGGTGTTGTTTTGTTAGATGTAAGAGTGGTCGCACAAGGGTGTAGTTCTCTCTTTGCTCCATCTCCTGCATCCCGGAAAGCTCCACACACCCTGCTCCTTTACTTAACTGCATCAAAAACCACTCAAGTCTGTCGCCGAGATGGTGCGCGCTTATAAGGTTCTCATAGCGGTGTTGCTCTATAAGCTGCTCAAAAAAGTTGTATCGGATATTTCGGGCATTTGCTTCAAAATTTTGCTCTATAGGCTCTGCACGCTTAACATAACATCTAATGCCATACTTCCTAGCCAGATTTAGCGCATAGGCAACCTCCTCTTTGCTCTGCTGCCTTACACCATAATCGACAATAGCAATATCAAAAGGGATGTGATTTTCTTGCAAGATAAAAAAAAGTGCACTCGAATCCCCTCCCCCTGAAAAAGCAAGGAGATTTTTGGAGTTTTGCAGGTACTCTTTTGTTTTAGTGTGCAGCATTGTCCACGCAAGCTGTTAGCTTATCACCCGCTAAGGCTGTGATCTTTGCTTTGTAGATTTTACCAAAAACAATTGGCATTGCATCATCATTTCGATCATTGATATAGATCTCACCATCGATCTCATCTGCCCAAAGCACCTCTTTGGCACTAAGTAGCAGCTCATGCTCCTCACTTGCACCATTGATGACAATATCTATCTCTTTGCCAACCTCTTTCTCCAGCGATTTTAGTGTAGCCTCACGCACAATTGCACCAAGCTTTTCAGCTCTTTTGGCGATCACCTCTGCATCGATCTTCTGGCTCATCTCGTGTGCAGTTGTACTCTCTTCATCACTGTAAGCAAAAACATTCACACGATCAAACCCAAAACTTTTGGCAAATTCACACATCTCTTCAAACATCGCTTCACTCTCACCCGGATGCCCGACAATAAAACTGGTTCGCACAAATGAGTTAGGCATCTGACGCATATACTCCAACAACTCCAGCGTTTTCTTTCTGCCAAATCCCCGCTTCATAATGTGAAGCATATCATCGTTGATATGCTGGATCGGCATATCGAAATAGTTATGAAACACTTCACTTCTCTCGATCCGCTTGAGCAGGTTTATCGATGTGGTTGATGGGTATAGGTAAAGGATACGCGCACTTTTAACCCCCTCAATCAGCTCGATTCGCTCAATAAGCAAACTAAGTCCATCTTGAATCCCTCTATCACGCAGGTAAGAGCTGGAATCTTGAGACACAAAAGAGAAATCCCAATACCCCTTAGCCACCAAAGCTTCAACCTCTTTGGCGATT
>VCAY01000010.1:0-26409 GCA_013607635.1 Campylobacterota bacterium | reverse complement strand
GTTGAACCCGTCACCACCCGTTCTGCTCCATCGATGAGATACACTGCATCACTAAAGCGACTTTTTTTCTCAGCCAGCAGTTCATCGATCTTGTCATAATCCCCAACACCGGTAAAGATGTCAACCTCGGGGATCTGCTCTTGAAGCTCCTCTTGGTAGCGCTCACTCAAGCACCCTGCCATCACCAGCAGCGAGTCCTCTTTTCTCTGCTCATGCAGTGAAAGCACGGTACTAAGAGACTCCTCTTTTGCCGCATCGATAAAACCGCAGGTATTAACGATGATCACATCGGCATCCCCACCCTCATCTGTCAGTTCAAAATTTTTAAGTCGTCCCATCATCACTTCGGTATCCACAAGGTTTTTTGTGCACCCTAGTGAGACGATATGGAGTTTATTTGCCATTATTCAACTTGCCCTGCATGCAATCCTACATACGCTATAGTTGTGACAAAAAATACAACTACTGCTATCACCAAGACTTCCATTATAAATCCTTTAATTCTTCTTTTATCTCATCAATTTTCGCCATGTAAAATTATAACATAGATAAAGGTTCGTCATCTTATCTAAGCAGTAATCTCATCAAACAACTCCTTGATATGATGAATATACTTGAGTGGGGAGGTATAACAATTGCAGATATATTTATGATAATCTTCAAGATGAAGAGCAAAGGTGTTAGCCCAAAAGGGCTAACGGAGTTTTGTCACTGACTCTTAGAAGTTTACTGTTAAGAAAGCTTGGATAGTGTTAGATGCACCGTTTCCATCATTAACATCAGCATTAATATATGCTAAAGTCGCATCAAGTGGTCCAAAAGATTTACTAGCAGTCACAGCAATCTCTTGAAGATCTGCATCACCAGCAGTAGCTGACTGGTCAGCATTTGTATAGTAAACACCAAGATCAAACATTCCGTTTACCGGAGACTCAACAGTAACATTGTAAGATGTTGTATCTATACCTGTCACTTTACCATACGTCAACCATGCTTCAGTATAAAGTTTAGACTGACCGCTACCAGATACATTTTGACCGTGCAAATCACCTTTGTCAGAAGTTTGAGAATATGCTACTTTTAGAGTTGCAAGATCTTTCATCTCATAACGTAACATTACAGCATAAGTTTCACTACTGTCACCATTTCCAACTTTACCTGAGGTATATTGAGCACCAGCTAAAAGACCTGGGATTTTTTGACTTGTAAAGTCAGCTTGCAACCAGTAAGCTGTTGCAAAGTTTGGAAGATCATAGTACCAAGCTTGCGCTACTAATGGTTTGAAAGAGTTGTTGATAACTGCAAAAGCATACGCTCCACTTTTTCCAAGCGTTGTAAATTGACCATTAGAGTTCACAACACCACCAACAGCTAGCCCTGCTTCTGTGCCTAATGATGTATTTTGATCAAAGCTTACTTTTCCACCATTAGTAGTACCATTATGGTTACCAACATACGCAGCAACAAGGGTTGTATCTGGGATATCTTGGTTTAATAGTACAGCAGCTTCAAATGTATTTTTCTCAATCGACCATTTTTCAGTAAATGCGATTGGAGTATCAAGTTCCATACGACCTAGTTTTGCAGTAGTTTTACCAGCCGAAACAGCTACCCACGCTTCATTTAACCAACTAGCATTTTCAACTTTAGCTCCACCAATCGCACCTGCATAGTTAGAGCCGTTATTTACTGAAGCTGTATGTGCAGAACCCCATACATTAGATACAAAAACATTCTCTAAACCCAATGTTGTAAGTACAGTATACCCTGCACCAGCACTGATGGAAACAGCATCGCTTTTCATTAAATCAGCTGTAACATTTAAGTTTAAGCCGATATCTGCAGCCGAACTATCTTTATCAAAAAGCTTACCATCTTTATTAACAACAGCAGCATAACCTTGTTTTGCATCAGTAGTGCTATAAAATACGTTAGTATCCCCGCTTATTTTCACATTTTCAATAGCAAACGCACTTGAACCAACTAGCAGCGCAGCAACTAAACTCATTTTTGTAAATTTCATTTACTCTCCTTCTCTTTTACAAGTTTCAGGCATAGTATAGCACATCCTACTCTTAAACTTTGGTTAAAAACATCCATTATTTACCCATATTGAGTTAAAATGCCCTTATGAAACAGAAAATCAAAACTTCAGCGAGCATATTTATCACATTAATCTCACTTGCAGGGTGTACTCACAGCACCAGTGTAACACCCTCTCAAAATAACAGTTTAAATGCTGTAAGCCCAACCAATAATAAGAAGGAAAGCTATTTTATGCAAAAGTCACTCGACAGTTGGCTTAAAACTGCGTGGACACCTACTGTAGAAAAAGATGCAAAGGTGCAACAAAAGTACATGAAGCCTGTTGATAGTAAAAAGTATGAAGAGGATAAACAAAGAGGTTTTACACTGCAGGAATATGTGGACAAAGCGGGTGCGTACATGGAAGCAAGACCAAACGACTACAACACCTCACACGCACATAAAATGGAGTCTATGCCGGTTATCGGGAAGTGAATTACTTCACATCCCAACAAAGAACTGTTTTACCTTCGTCATTTTTCTCCACAGCTGCCATACCCATAACATTGTAACCGCTGTCAACATAGTGCACTTCACCCGTAACTCCACTTGCAAGATCACTTAACAGATACATCGCTGAGTTTCCAACCTCTTCGATCGTTACATTACGCTTGAGTGGTGCATTGGCTTCGTTCCATTTAAGTATCTGAGAAAAGTCACCTATCCCTGCAGCTGCTAACGTTTTGATAGGTCCTGCCGAGATAGCATTGACCCTTTGCCCTTTAGTTCCTAAATCAACCGCCATATAGCGCACAGTTGATTCTAACGCTGCTTTTGCTACACCCATAACATTGTAGTTTGCTACATATTTTGGACCACCGAGATATGAAAGTGTCAAGATCGAAGCGTTGTCACTCAGCACACTCTCAAGGCGGTTTGTAAGGTCAATGAGCGAGTACACAGAGATATCCATCGCAACTCTAAACGCCTCTTTTGTCGTTTTCATAAAAGGCTCACTCAGTGCTTCTTTTGGAGCAAATGCCACAGAGTGCACCAAAAAGTCGATCTTACCGAAATCTTTTGCTATCTTATCAGCAATGGCTGCCATCTGCTCTTCGTTTGACACATCAAGTTCATACACATA
This sequence comes from Campylobacterota bacterium, assembly GCA_013607635.1. Classification (GTDB taxonomy): domain Bacteria; phylum Campylobacterota; class Campylobacteria; order Campylobacterales; family Sulfurimonadaceae; genus Sulfurimonas. The sequence continues at coordinate 23,240 of VCAY01000010.1, read as the reverse complement.
ATCACCCGCATCAAACTCCTTGGCAATCGGCTCAACCCTTTTTTTTAGTGCGTCATTGAGGTATGTAAATGCAAGCTCGGCACCTTGTTCGCTACACGCCTTGGCGATCCCGTAAGCGATCGATTTATTGTTTGCAAGACCTACGATGAGACCTTTTTTCCCTTTCATTATCATAAAACTTTCTCCTTTTTAACTTTCTAAGTGTTGTGCATCAGCGATCATCTGCGCAAAATCTTCTACATGTAACGCCGCACTTCCTACAAGCACGCCATCGACATTTTCAAGTGCCATAATCTCTTTGGCATTATTGACTTTCACACTTCCACCATAAAGCAGTGGTGCGTTTGATTTTTCTTTGAGCTTTGTGTGGATATTTTTGATATCTTCACTGCTTGGTGTCAGCCCTGTACCTATCGCCCATACAGGCTCATAGGCGATGATCAGCTTCTCATAAGCGGTATCGATCCCTTTATATTGTGCATCGATATACTCCATCATCACAGCCTCACCCGCTTCACGCTTCTCTAGCGGCTCACCAACACAATAGACAATCGTATAGCCAAGTTTTTTAAAATACTCAAACTTCGCAGCAATCTGCTCTTTGGTCTCACCCAAGATGTGTCTTCGCTCACTATGACCGATCAGAATTGTCTTAATGCCAAATTCATCAAGATGATCCACTCCAATCTCTCCCGTAAACGCACCGTTTTTTGTCGGATAACAATTTTGCGCACCCACACAAGCAGATGTTTGAAAACTATCAAGTGAACTTATGGCAGGGAAGATATAAACATCCTGTTTGACTCCACTTGTTTGCAAAAAAGTCTCCAGGTTTGCAATATACTCACCTGTTTGCACTCTTGTAAGGTTGGTTTTGAGGTTCGCTGCGATAATCATACCGCATCCTTACTCTAAGATCAGTAGCGGTGCCACACCAGGGAGTGTTTTACCCTCTAAAAGCTCAAGCGATGCACCCCCACCTGTTGAGATAAAACTCATCTCCTCATCAAGGTTCACTCTTTGTACCAGATCTGCCGTATCACCACCACCCACTACAGTTGTTGCATAGCTATCTGCAACGAAGTGCGCTATCTTGCTACTTCCTCTAGCAAAACGATCCATCTCATACACACCCATAGGGCCGTTCCAAAGGATCGTTTGTACATCGTTCAATGCTTCTCTATAAAGTCTAACGGTAGCAGGCCCAATATCAAGACCCATCCATTCACTTGGGATCTCTTGAGCTGTAACTATCTTGCTTACGGCATCTTCAGCAAACTTTTCAGCTGCGACAACATCGACCGGAAGATAGAATTTCACACCAAGTTTTTTCGCTTCATCCATAATGTGTTGTGCTTCATCAAGTAAGTCATCCTCCACGAGTGATGCTCCTATGTCGTACCCCAATTGCTTTAGAAAGGTAAACGCCATCCCTCCACCGATAAAAATCTTATCTACCTTTGGCAAAAGGTTCACAAGTGCTTCAAGTTTACCTGAGACTTTACTTCCACCAACAATCGCTGCAAACGGACGTACGGGGTTGTTGATAATTTTTCCAAAAAAGCTCATCTCTTTTTCAAGTAAAAACCCTGCAGCTTTATGCTCTTTATCGAAGTATTCCGTAATACCATGCACAGAGGCATGTGCACGATGGGAAACACCAAAAGCATCATTGACGTAAAACTCTGCCATAGAAGCGAGTTTTTGGGAAAGCTCTTTATCATCTTTTGTCTCACCGGCTTCAAAACGGAGATTCTCAAGCAGCAACACTTCATGGCGGGGAAGCTCTTGCGCCATTTTAAGCGTAACATCATCAACAACACCGGGCGCAAGTTCAACATGGCGTTTTAGTAGTTGTTGTAATCTTCTTGCAACAGGTGCAAGAGTATATTTTTCATTCGCTTCACCTTTTGGACGACCAAGGTGTGAAGCTAAAACAACCGCACAATCTTGATCGAGACAGTAGTTGATCGTCGCAACAGCCGATCGAATGCGTCTGTCATCGGTGATGTTGCCAAACTCATCCATCGGCACATTAAAATCGCATCTTATAAATACTTTTTTATCTTTTATCTCTAAATTTTTTAAATGCAAAAGTTCCATCTGCTTCCTTACTTGCTAATGTGCACCGCCATATCAAGCAGTCTCATTGAGTATCCCCATTCATTATCGTACCAAGCCATCACTTTGACCATATTACCACCGATAACCTGCGTAAGATCTTCAGCTACGATCGAGCTGTACTCACACCCTACGAAATCTTGTGATACACGCATATCTTTATCTACCAAGATAAGCCCTTGGTGCGAAGTTGCAGCCGCTGTGTTAAACGCAGCGTTTACCTCCTCTTTGGTTGTCTCTTTTCTCACAACAACGTTAAGATCTACCATTGAGACATCCGGTGTCGGCACACGTACAGACTGACCATGGAGTTTGCCTTCAAGCTGGGGCAGTACCAGTGAGATCGCTTTTGCTGCACCTGTTGTGGTAGGGATCATATTCACAGCCCCTGCACGCGCACGGCGTTTATCTTTTGAGTGTTTGACATCAAGGATGTTTTGATCGTTAGTGTAGGAGTGGATCGTGGTCATTAAACCTTTTTCGATCCCAAAAGCATCATCGAGTACTTTTGCTACAGGCCCTAGACAGTTTGTTGTACAAGAAGCGTTGGAGACAATCTTTTGTCCGTCATATTTATCTTCATTGACGCCCATGACAAATGTTGGTGTAATTTTATCTTTTGCCGGAGCTGAGAAAAGTACTTTTTCAACACCGTTGTCGATATGCACCTGTGCACTCTCTTGGGTGAGAAACACTCCTGTACATTCCAAGACCATATCTGCCCCACACTCTGCAAATTTCAGATTTTTTGGATCACGATCATTAAAAACTCTTATCTTGTAACCATCGATACCGATGTGCTCTTCGTCGATCTGTGTAACTTCGCCATCAAAAGTTCCGTGTACAGAATCGTTTTTCAAAAGGTAAAGCATCATATCGATACTTGCCATATCGTTGATGGCAACAATCTCAATATCATCCCTTTTTGCTGCTATCCTAGCAACACAACGACCGATTCTTCCAAATCCATTAATTGCAATTTTTAGTGCCATTATTCATCCTGAAAAATTAAATTCCGTCATTTTAACTAACTTTAGCTATAATTCCAATTAAATGAAAAATATAGCTCTTTTTGGTGGCTCATTTGATCCCGTACATTTGGGGCATACTGCGATTGTTGATGCGTTAAAAAGTTTAGATTTTATCGATGAGATTGTCATTATGCCAACCTACCTTAACCCGTTGAAGTCGGGTTTTACTGCCGATGCGAAAACTCGCTTGCAATGGCTCATGGAACTCTACGAAAATGATCCAAAAGTGAAGGTAAGTTTATACGAAGTGAAACAGAACAAAAAGGTAGCAACGATCGATACAGTCAAGCATCTTATGGAAGATGGCAAAAAGATCTATCTTGTCATAGGTGCGGATTCTCTGAGATCATTAAATAAATGGCATAAGTATGACAAACTTAAAAAACTTGTCACACTCATTGTGGCTGCGAGAGATGGTATCTGTGTTGCAAACGACCTCATGGTGTTACCCATTGACAAAGATATCTCTTCAACACGATTACGCCAGAAGATCGATCCCGATCTCTTGCCACCGAAAATTGCTAAAAAGATAGAAAAATTTTATAAGGAACACAATGCAAAACAGAATTGATAAAATCACAGAGACACTCGATACCAATAAGGCAGACAATATCGAAGTGTTTGATCTAAGAGAGAAGGAGTACTTTGTCGATTTTGCCATTATCGCTTCATCACTCGGACAAAAACATACACTCGCACTTCTTGATCATCTCAAAAAAGCGCTCAAACCTGATGAAACTTTTAACAACGTCGATGAGAGCGGTGACTGGATCGTCGTTGATCTTGGGGATATCCTCATCCACATTATGACACCGGAATATCGCGCAAAATACGATATGGAAACTTTCCTTAGTGAGCTTGCTTGTCAAGAATACTCTCAAAGTCATAGATCGCCTCAACATACCTCACCGGCTCACTCCCCCTAGCATAGCCAAAACAGAGTGTCCTATAGTAACGTTTTTGAGAAAGCAGTGGCAATACCCGCTTCAGATCACTCCAGATGTTTGGGTTAAGCCCCAAACGTTTTGCTAGTCGCATCGCATCTTGAATATGCCCTCCGCCAATGTTGTAAGCCGCAAGAGCAAATTTAAGACGGTTCTCCCCTTCGACACTTTTTGGCACATTGTGTATCATCTGCTTAAGATATCTGGTACCGCCAATGATGCTTTGTTTTGGGTCAAGTCTGTTTTTTATCCCAAGGAGTTTCGCTGTTGTTTTCGTCAGCATCATCATCCCACGAACTCCCGTAAAACTTTTAGCACGCGGATTCCAGTGTGACTCTTGGTACGAAACCGCCGCTAAGAGTGTCCAAGGTATCGAAAACTTCATTGCTGCCTCTTTAAAATATTTTTCATATTTTGGCAAACGGTTCTTCATCCGTTTATAAAACATTTTGGTATTATAATAGTCAAAAAAGAGCACCTGTGAGTAATAATGATCTTTGAGTTGTGCCATCTTCCCTTGTTGTACATATTTGTTGAGCCATGCATACATGTCAGCCTCAAGCTTTTTTGCATCCTCTGGAAGTATCCATGCAAGTTGTTCTCTATTGCTAATAGCAAACGCCATGGCAATATCCGGAAAGTATTTAAGATTGATCGAATAGATGTTTGAGTCTGCCAAAGTACAATCTATCTTATGCTTGGAGACCATCTCTAAAAGCTCCTCGGTTGAGTGCTCTGCACTGAGTGTTACATTGATCTCAAAACCATCATTTTTCAAAGATTGAAGCGTTTCTACATAGCTTGTATCTTCCCCTATCATCATCTCAAGCCCCTCAAGATCTTCCACATCTCTTGGGAAATGGATGCTGCCAAGCATTCCACGGTAACACACCACCTGCTCTTGCACCTCAAAATAGGATGGTCCAAAATGGTACAACTTCTCTCTTGCAGGTGTTTTCGTTAAAGAAGCGGAGATGATATCTATATTTTTATCGCCAACATACCCTAACGCTTCTTTAATGGTATGTACCGATGTAATATTTAAATCAACTCCCAAATGCTCGCTGTAATCTTTGATAAGATCATATTCAAATCCACTTGGACCGTCAGGTCCTATATAGTAGGTGGAGGGGGTGTTAAGCAAAACAACATTAAGCATTTTTCTAGTTTTGATGGCATCAAGCACAGAGAGCTGTTCTACCCTCTTTCCCGGTTGATACGCAGCATGACTGAGCCATCCAAAAGTAAAAAAAGAGAGAGCAAAAAAAACCGATACAAGAGCATAAACATACTTAGTCATTGCAATAGTTTACATATTTAAACTTACGCAAATATAAAACGATTCCTTCCCTCTTCATACTCATAAGCCAACACTCTGCCGTGTGCCTTAAGGATCGAATCTACCAAATAAAGCCCCAGACCAAAACTATTTTTAGAGGGGTTTTCTTTCGTAAAAGGCTCGATGTAGTACTGCAGTGAATGCTTGAGTCTCTCCCCTTTACTCTCAAAGCACAACTCCCCTCTGTCGTTGACAAAGATCGTTACATGCGTATCATCGGAATACTTGATGCCGTTATCTATCATATTTTTGATCGCTGTGGTGTAGAGTCTGTAGTTTGCCTTAATTTTCACATCACCTGTTAGCTTAACTGTTACACTTGAGCGATCCACCATCGCCATGTCGATCGCACCATCTATGATATCAACCAGCCTGTACTCTTTAAAGTCTGTCATATCACCCAAACTTGTCACCTCTTCGACAAGGGCAAACTCCTCAACAAAAGTTTCAAGACGTTTAAAGATGGAGTTAAAACGCTCTTTTTGTTTTGGTGAGTCAAGCATCTGTGTTGCAATGGTACCTTTGGCGATCGGCGTTTTTAACTCATGCATCAGGTTTCTCAAAAAGAGTGTGCGCGATTCCAAGATGGTGTTGATCTTGTTTTTTGCCTTTTCAAGTTCGTTGGCTATGGAGCCGATCTCATCTTGGTTTTTTGTACAAAAAGAGATATCCATATTTCCCTGCCCATACAAAGCGATCTTTTTACGCAAACGAATAAGCGGGCGCAGTTTTTGTAACACCAAAATAAACGAAATGGCGATAACGGCAAAAACAGTTGCATAAACATAAAGAATATTGACGTAACTGTAAGGGTGCAACAGTTCATCTTTAATCAATACGTCCGATTCTTGCCCTTCAATATAAAAATAGATCTTATGAAGATACTGCAACATGGAGGCTTCAAGATTGACGACACTGTTTTTGGTAAAAAAGCCGTTTTTATTGATCATCAAAGAGGTGTTGTAACTTTTAAACCCCTCTTTTTTTAAGAGTTTTGCGGTTTTGATGATCTCTCTTTTCTCTGTTTTGTCTTTCACAATATAAAGATCATAAACCGCCAAATTGGCTTCGAGCATAATCTGCGATGCATTGCTTTGGATATGTTCACGGTAAACTTGTGCAATAAGGGAGTACTTGGTAAAAATATGATCGATATACTGCTGTTTGTTAAGCTTGTAAAACTCCCAAAATACGGCACTTACACTAATGAGAGATACAAACAGAGCAAAAAGTACCGTGATTAAAACAGCATTGCGTTGCATCATTTGAGGAGTTTGTACCCTACTCCACGCACCGACTCGATGAGTGATTTATCTCCAAGCTTACTTCGAATGCGCCCAACCATCACATCGATCGATTTGTTGGAGCTGTCCTCGTTGATAGCGTTGACGTTATGGATAAGATCCTCACGTGAGACCACGAGCCCCTGTTTTTGGATCATATACGCCAAGATTCCAAACTCGGCATTTGTCAAACCAATATTTCTGCCTTTGTAGGTGATGGTCATTGTATCTCTGTCACATTTAAAATCGCTCTTGTTTTCTGCTTTGGATTGCGCTTTGGCTTCGTACCTTCTAAGAACAGAGTGGATACGCGCTTCAAGCTCTCTTGGGTCGTAAGGTTTTGGCATATAATCATCTGCACCAAGCTCAAGCGCTTTGACTTTATCGGTAACATCACTTCTGGCACTTGAGATGATGATCGGAATATCTTGACGCTCACGGATCGCTTCACACACTTCCAAACCATCCATCCCCGGCAGTGTCAAATCGAGAATAACAAGATTGAAAGGTTTGAGCTTCAGTATGCTAACCGCTTTAAAAGGGTCATCTTCAACTTCAACCTCAAACCCAAGCTTCTCGAGATACTCTGTGAGGATCTCAGCAAGCTCCAAATCATCCTCAATCATCAAAATTCTCTCTTTTGCCATCATCAAACCTTTGTCAAATTTTAAAAATTATACTCTCATCTATCTAACAGTTAGCTAACACCACTTAAAAAGAGTGTTAAATGGTACGCGATAAATGCGAGCAAATATGCAACTATAGAGGTAAACACTAGGAGATAGAAGAGATATTTTACCCCTCCAGCTTCTCTTGTAAAGACGATCGATGCTGCCAAACAAGGGAGGTAAATCATCACAACCACAATAAACGACACCGCTGATGCAAACGGAATATTTTTTTTGATCAAAGTCGCAAGAGAACTATCTGTTTGATCAAGAGCATCACCAAGTGAGTAAAGAACTCCAAGGGTTGAGACCACGACCTCTTTTGCCGCCAGACCTGTTTGAAGAGCAATATTCATCTTCCAGTCAAACCCAAGTGGTGCAAAGATCGGCGCAGTTAATTTTCCAAGCTGCCCAAGATAGCTTTGTTCAAGCTGCTGGAGTTTGAGCTCGTTTTGCAATGTGATCACTTCTGTTTCACTTTGGGCACGCTCTATTTTTGCCTCGAACTTTTTATCGAGCAGATCGTTATGTGGGTAGGAGGAGAGGAACCAGACAAGCATCGAAGCACCGGCGATAAATGTACCCGCTTTTTTAAGATACATCATCGTTTTGGTTAAAACCGTATGCCAAATAAGCTTAACACTTGGCAAACGGTACTTTGGCATCTCCATCACAAACGGCTCATCGACACCTTTAAATGCTGTGAGTTTAAGAATTTTTGCGGCGATGAGTCCAAGCATCGCTCCTGTGATATAGATAGCAAACAAAACATTGCCCGCCATCTCTTGCGAAAAAAATGCCCCCGCAAAAAGTACATACACCGGCAATCTCGCTCCACAGGACATAAAACCGATGATAAAAAGTGTAAGCAGTCTGTCTCGGTCATTTTTTAAGATCCTTGCACTCATGTATGCCGGAATGGAGCACCCAAAACCGGTAACAAGGGGGATAAAACTCTGCCCATGAAGCCCAAACCTGTGAAAAAATCCATCGAGCAAAAATGCCACCCTTGCCATATAACCGGTACTCTCCAAAAGAGCGATCCCCACAAAAAGGATCACGATATTTGGCACAAACAACACAACTGCTCCAACACCCGAGATGATACCATCGACCACCAGTGAGCGGATACTCCCATTTTGGATCGTACTGCCCACCGTATCGCCAAGCCATATAAAAAAACCATCGATATAATCCATCGGAATAGCACCAAGCTCAAATGTCAGCTGAAACAAACTCCACATAAAAAACAAAAAGATCGGTATCCCAAAAACAGGGTGGATCAACACCGCATCGATCTTCTCTGTGAGTGTTTTTTTCTCCTCTACAACTTTTTGCTTAAACACCTCAGCAACAATACCGCGGTTAAAAGAGGCGTACTCCTCGGCAAACGCCTCTTTGACATCATCGGTATCGTGGTGCAGTTCAATATGTTTTGATGCTTCGATCAAAATAGGCTGCAATTCTGTCCAAATAGGGTTATCGTGAAGTTTTTCGTACGTTTTTTTATTGTTTTTTAGTAGATTTATCGCAATATTTCTATAACTGTTCGCCGCTTCAAATTTATGTTTTTTCAAATACTGTACGATGATATCGATCTCCTCCTCAACCGCTTCAGAAAAAACAAGTTTAGGCTCTTTTTTCTCACTCTCATGCTTCTTCACAACTATGTCGATCAGAGTCTCGATCCCCATTTTAGTCGCAGCAGAAACCTTCACACAAGGGATGCCCAAAAGCTCACTCATATACTCGCTCTCTATCTCGATCCCCTCTTTTTGCGCCTCATCAGTCATATTGAGTGCGATAACGATCTTTTTGCTCATTGTCAGCAGTTCTGAAGTGAGCTGGAGGTTTTTTAGCAGATTGGTTGAATCGACCACGTTGATGATGAAGTCATACTCCTCCGCACACAGATAATCGTGCGTGACACGCTCCTCGATCGTATAGTCGGTAAATGCATAGGTACCCGGCAGATCAACCACCGTAAAATGGTACCCCTTATAGTCAAACAACACTTCGGTTTTATCTACCGTAACACCCGAAAAATTCCCTACATGTAAGTGTGCATTGCTGACTGAGTTTATCAGCATACTTTTGCCGACATTTGGCTGTCCCACAAGTGCTACTTTGATGTGGTTGGCAGTTACGGGACATTTTGGTGCTTCTTGCATCATACCGGTTTTACCTCTATCATCTGTGCCTCTTCTGCTCTTAGGGCTATTCGCATCTTTTCAACCTTGATCTCAATCGTTTTTTTTCTGGGGGCAAGCTCGACAATCTCCAACTGACTCCCTTTCATAATACCAAACGAAATCAGCCTGTGTTTGAGCGCCTCATCTGCATGAAGTTTCACCACTTCCAAACGCTCACCCTTGTTACAATCATATAATCTTCCCATAGCCGTATGGTAGTATATTGATACTTAATTAAATCTTATTATTGATAACGTTTATCATTTTCAATATATTGGTAAGGTTTCCATTATTACATTTTTGCTATAATGGCGAAAAAATCAACCAAGGTAAAAATCAACTTATGAAATTTCTTTTGACTCCATCGTCCCATTTTAACCTTGCCAATATGTTCACTTTTGTCAATATCACTGCGGGATTGCTTGCAACCTACTTTATCACACAGAACAATTTTTTCCTTGCGATCATTCTTGCATGGATCGGTGGTGCTTTTGATATCTTTGATGGCAAGATCGCTAGAAAGTACAACCTCTCCAACGAATTTGGTATCCAGCTTGACAGCTTTGCAGACTTTTTAAGCTTTGTACTTGTGCCGGTATTTTTGATCTTTGAGGCGGTTTACAGCTCTTTTGACGGGATATTGTTAGCTGTTGCCGGTGTTGTTAGCATCTGCTATGTGTTCTCGGGTCTTAGAAGGCTCATACAGTTTAACATTAACGCCGATGCGGGTGGAGTAGAAAAGTACTTTACCGGTGTACCAACACCAATGGGTGCAATCTTGCTTTGGCTTGTCTATCTTGCCAATAGTTACGCGATACTACCAAGTTACACAGTTATCATCTTTATGGCTGTAATCGCTTGGAGCCTGAACTCCAAGATCAAAGTCAAACACCTTTAACTTTTCTAAACTTACAGTCACCAACGGTGATCTCTTTGCCGTTTTTGATCACCTCTTTGATGTAGATTAGTGTGCCTTGTGGATCAGCATCGCCTACCTCCTCGGCAATGATGCGCAGCAGATCCTGCTCATTTGTCAACTGCCACACCTTCTCATAGATGTATCTTGTCTCAATCTTCATCATCACGACTCTTGAGCGGTAACTCTTTTTTTGTCTTAATCCCAAGCTCTACAATCTTCTTGGCACGCCTTATCACATTACCCCGCCCGCTTGAGAGTCTGTTCATCGCTTTATCGTAGGCGTCTTGTGTTTTTTGGATATAGTTGCCTATATTTTGCATCTGTTCAACAAATAAAACAAGCTTATCATACATCGCTTCAGCTTCTTTGGCGATCTTTTGAGCATGTTCTTCTTGTCTTTGCGTTCTCCAAATATGCTCGATCGTTCTTAAAGTCACCAATAACGTAGAGGGTGAAACCACTAAGATATTTTGCTGATATGCCCTTTTAAAAAACTCCCCATCGTGCTCGAGTGCGAGCAAAAATGAGCCCTCCACAGGCATAAACATCAACACAAAATCGAGCGAATTAACATTTTCAAGATTCTCATAACTCTTAGCGCTCAACTCTTTAATGTGGTTTGAGATGCTTTGGAGATGCTCTTTGAGTGCTCTTTGTTTCTCACTCTCATCTTCAGCACTCATAAAGCGCTCATAAGCACTTAATGAGACTTTTGCATCGATAATCACATCTCTACCCTCTGGCATATGGATGATAACATCGGGGCGGTAGGTTTTATTCTCATCGTTTTTAAGTGTTGCTTGCAATTCATACTCTACCCCCTTGCGAAGACCGGATTGTTCTAAAATCCTCTCTAAAACAATCTCGCCCCAATTCCCTTGGGTTTTATTTTCCCCTTTAAGCGCTTTTGTAAGGTTAAGTGCCTCCTCGGCTAGTTGGCTGTTCATCTCTTTGAGACGACGCAGTTCATCTTTGAGCAGGTGCCTATCTTTTAGCTCTGCTTCAAACTGCTCTTGGGTCTGCTTGGAAAAATTTGCCACCTGTTCACGAAACGGTTTGAGTAGCAACTCTAACTGCTCTTTGTTGGTTAGATGCAACTGCTTCGACTTATCTTCAAAGATTTTGTTTGAGAGGTTTTGAAACTCTTTTGATAGCTGTTCTTTGGCACTTTGGAGCAGTTGCAGTTTCTCATCTGCTGTGCGCATCTCTATATCGTAACGGTTTTGCAACATCAAAAGCTCATTTTTAAGGTTTTGGTTTTTTAGCAACAACTCAGCGCTATATTTTTTTTGCATCAACCACAAATATGCCAAAATAATTGCCACTACAACGACAATGGCAAAAATGATCATCATAAAATCTATTGGCAAATTTTTTCCTTTTTTATCGATATTATACTACGAAATCAGCATTACATGTAACAAATATGGCAGTATGCAATATTATTGAACCTTAAACTATTAATAGAATTAATATTTTCAATAAGAACAATAGAATATTTGGGTATAATTCGCCAAACAATTTAAGGAGAAGGTGCTATTAAGAGTTATATCCGTTTGTATCATCTCCTTGAGAAATAAGGATTGAGATGCAAGACAATGCACAACAAGAAGAAAAAATACTCACTTTTGATGAGTTAGGTTTAAAAAAAGAGATACTTAAAAGTATCAAGTTTGCAGGGTTTAGCAGCCCTTCTCCTATTCAAGCACAGGCTATCCCTGTGATACTTGCCGGACGTGATATGGTGGGACAAGCCCATACAGGTACGGGTAAAACCGCAGCGTTTAGCCTCCCGGCACTTAATAATATGAAGCTTGACGGCTCTGTTGAGCTTTTGGTTATCACCCCAACACGCGAGCTTGCAACGCAGGTAAGTGACGAGATCTTTAAATATGGTAAGAACCTAGGTGTACGAACTGTTACGGTTTATGGTGGAAGTTCATACGAACGACAACTTGACCTTATCGGCAGAGGGGCAAGTGTTGTTGTAGCAACTCCGGGAAGGATGTTAGATATCCTTAAAAAAGGGATGCTTAACGACTTTGCACCGAGCATGGTGGTACTTGATGAAGCGGATGAGATGCTTGATATGGGATTTTTGGATGATATTAATGAGATCTTCTCATACCTCCCAACCAACCGTCAAACACTCCTTTTTAGTGCAACGATGCCTCAACCCATTAAAACACTTGCTCACAGAATCCTCCAAGATCCCGAATTTGTCTCGATCACAAAAGGGGAAACTACCAACTCTGACATCAAACAGCTTTACTATGTGATCGATGAACATGAGCGTGATGATGCGATTATCCGTTTGATGGATAGTGAACAAACAAACAAATCGGTTGTGTTTTGTCGTACCAAAAGTGAGGTTGACAGACTCAGTAATGTTTTAAGCAATGCTGGATATTTAGCAAACGGTCTCCATGGAGATATGGAGCAACGCCAAAGAGAAACGGTGATCAAAGGGTTTAAAAGCGATGCAGTCAAAGTACTTGTTGCAACCGATGTTGCCGCGCGTGGTATCCATGTTAACAACATCTCTCATGTTTTTAACTACCATATCCCGTTTGATCCTGAAAGCTATGTGCACAGAATCGGTCGTACAGGGCGTGCAGGAACCAAAGGTAAAGCGATCACACTTTTAACACCACTAGAGTTTAAAGAGCTACAAAAAATCAAAAAGATTGTCGGTACTTCGATGGAACATACGTATGTACCAAGCAAAAACGATCTGCGCCAAACCAATATCGAAAATATGGTAAAAAAGATCGAAAACCAGAAGATTTACGACGAAGCACACCTTATTCTTGACCAATTAAAGCAAGATATTGATGAAGAGACGATCATGTTCAAACTTGTTTCGATGTTGCTTGACAAACAAGATCTCAAAGGACCAAGCCATATCGGTATTCCTGCTGATAAGCTTGAAAATATCCTCAAACGTGCCGCTTCAAGAGGCAACGACAACTCACGCACTCGTAACCGTCGCGGTAGAGGACACCATAGAAGTAGTAGGGGTAACTCATACAGAGGTTCAAGAAGACCCCGTACAAGAAACTAAACTCTCCTTTCCAAGGAGAGCTAAAAAAGATAAAAACAAAAAGCTAGAAGAACTATTTTCTTCTAAGCTCTTTGATACGCGCTGCTTTACCAGCAAGGTTACGAAGATAGAAAAGTTTAGCACGTCTAACACGACCGCGACGAACAACTTTAATCTCATTGATAGAATCACTGTAGATTGGGAAGATTCTCTCGATACCTACACCGTTTGCACCAATTTTACGAACAGTGATAGTCTCACCTGTTCCTTGACCGCGTCTTGCGATACATACACCTTCATAAGCCTGAACACGAGTTTTATCACCCTCTTTAATTGTTACTGCCAAACGAATAGTATCCCCAGCACGAAAATCTGGAATATTTTTATCAGCAACTTGCGCTTTTTCAAAATTTTCAATATACTTATTTCTCATAAGATTTCCTTGTTTTATGCTTCAACAGCTGCTCCGGTCTGAAAAACTTTGTTTTTGCTTCAGACAGGGCGGATTTTAGTGAGCGAATTTTACTATGATTTCCCTTTAAGTATTCTGATACAACACTTAAACCTGCATACTGTTTTGGTTTTGAGAAACTTGGTGCCTCTAAAAGTTCACTCTCAAAGCTCTCGATCTCCAACGATTCACTGTTACCTAAAACTTCAGAAACGTTTCGTGAGATCGCATCACATAAAACCAAAGAGGCTAACTCCCCTCCGGTTAAGATATAATCACCTATGCTAAAAACCTCATCGGCGTATCTCTCAATAACTCGCTCATCTATCCCTTCGTAGCGTCCACTCACAAACGCTACATGAGATTTTGTTGCCAACCTTTTTGCATCATTTTGCGTAAAAGGTTTAGCAACGGGAGTCACAAAAACAATATGCACATCACCATCACGTTTTTGCAGATCATCCAAGCAGTCAAACAGAGGCTGAGGGTTCATAACCATCCCAGCACCCCCACCAACTGCCGTATCATCTACTTTGTGATGTTTATTTGTCGAGTAATCTCTTGGGTTAAGATAGCTTATATCTAAAATCCCTTTTGCGATCGCTCGTTTTAGTATCGAGTCACTAAAGTAACCCTCTATCAAGCTTGAAAACAGTGTGACAAAAGTAAAGTGCATTATGAAGCTTCAAGAATATCCAAACCACCATCAACGATGATCTTTTTATTCTCTATATCCACACTTTGCTTAAAAGGCTGCACAAAAGGGATCAAAAACCTTTTTGCATATCCTTCTTTTACCAATGCATCACTGGTGTTTATTACCAAATAGTTCGTAGCATTCAGTCTTTCAAGTTCATACACTTTACCCAAAAGCTTTTGCGCCTCATAAACTTCACAATCCTCAAGGTCAAACCAAAAATACTCACCCTCTTGAAGGTGACAATTTTTTCTCGTCTCTTCATAAGTTGCAAAAAGCTTCGTATTGGTAAACTTTTTTGCATCTTCAGGATTGTCTATCTCGTTAATCTTTACGATGCCACGATCAAGATTAACATCTCTTAAGGTGATGCGATCTTTTTTGTTGATCAAAAAAGATGCTCCATCAACGAACTGCTCAGGAAAATCACTTTGGATATGGAGTTTCATATCACCCCGTATGCCAACTGTTTTTCCGAGTGTCGCGATGTGCAACAACTTATTCGATCGGTTCGACATTGATCCGGTAACTCACACCATCTTTGGCTTTACAGCCTGATATCACTGTCTTTATAGCGCCAATCATCTTTCCACTTTTACCGATAAGTTTACCGATATCGTCTTGATTGGCATAAAGCACTATCTCAGTTACTTCGTCGCCTGCTTCAACTTCCACGCGAACATCCTGCGGATGTGATGCGATCAGTTTGGCAAATTGTGCGACAAAATCAGCAACCATGATTATTTTCCAGTGATCTTTTTAACTCTGTCGCTTAGTTTAGCTCCAACACCCATCCAGTAAGAGAGTCTCTCTTCATCAAATTTGATCTCTTTTGTCATAGGGTTGTACCAACCAAGTTTTTCGATCCAACCACCATCTCTTCTTTTTCTGCTGTCAGTTACAACAATACGATAAAATGGTGCCTTTTTTCTACCCATACGAGTAAGTCTAACTACTGTCATTTACGATCCTGTTTATAAATTTTCACCTGTTACCGGTTAAATCTGTGCAAGTACTAAAAAGGGAAGTCAAAAGGAAGGTATTACATCTAATAAATAGTTTTTAAAACTACGTAAGTCAATCTCTTCCCTCTAAACCATCTCTATAGTTGGATGTACACATTTAACCGGTAAATTGGCTAAAAACCTTCTTATCACAGAGGTATTGTTTAAGAAGATTTAAAATTGAAGTGAAATTATAGCAAAAAAATTACTGTATGTAAAGCTCTCCTAGCGAGGGAGTCCACCTAAACCTCCAGCGGAGCCGCCCATCTGCCCCATAAGGGACTGCAATTGCTTCATCCCGTTTTTGCCTGAAAATTTCTTTGCCATCTTACCGGCATTTTTAAACTGCTTGATCATGCGGTTAACTTCAACAACTGTCAAACCACAACCCTTAGCAATACGTTGCTTACGGGAGTTGTTTAAAAGGTCTGGGTCTTCCCTCTCTTTTGGTGTCATAGAACTCACCATCGCCTTGATGTTTTTTAACTCCTGAGAGTTGTCAAAGTCAAAATCTTTCAATGCTTTACTCATGTTGCCCATACCGGGGATCATTCCCATAATAGAGCTCATAGAACCCATCTTTTTCATCGATTCCATCTGCTCGATAAAGTCGTTGAAGTTAAACTTCCCTTTTTTAATCTTTTTTGTCAGTTGTTTTGCTTTTTTCTCATCGATCACATTGGCGGTTTTCTCGGCAAGTCCTTCAATATCTCCAAACCCCATAAGACGGTTGATAACACGATCAGGCAAGAAAACCTCAAGATCTTCCATCTTCTCACCCATACCGATAAAGCGAAGCGGTACCTGCACCTGTGAAGATAGCCCAAGTGCCACCCCACCTTTTGCATCACCATCATATTTTGAAAGAACCACACCATCGATGCCGATCTTCTCTTTAAAAGTTGCAGCTGTTCGTACAGCATCTTGCCCTGTAAGAGAATCCGCCACATAAAAGATCTCATCTGGATTTGCCGCTTTTTTAACCGCTTCAAGCTCATCCATAAGCGCATCATCGATCGCCAAACGCCCGGCTGTATCGATGAGAACAACATCATAAATCTTGCTGTTTGCATACTCAAGCGCAGAGCAGACAACCTCTACGGGATTTTCCGTTGCCTCATCCTCATAAAGCTCCACTTCGATCTGTGCAGTGATCTGGCGCAACTGCTCAACTGCTGCCAAACGCTGCAAGTCGGCTGCTACGATGAGTACTTTTTTTTGCTTGTTTTTCAGATAATTTGCAAGTTTACCGGTTGTGGTTGTCTTACCACTCCCTTGCAAGCCTGTCATCAAAATAACAGTTGGTGGATTAGGAGCAAAAACAAAACCTTTGTTGCCGCCAACCTCCAAAAGCTCACGCAGTGTTTCTCGAAGTGCTTCAAGAAACTGATCTTTACCAATCCCCTTCGCTTTAGTTTTATACTGTACCTGATTGATAAGCTCTTTGACAACCTTATGGTTCACATCCGCTTTAAGAAGTGATTTTTTTAGTTCACCAAGCGCTTTTGTCAACGCCTTTTCATCATCATGAAAACGGATCTTTTTGATCGCATTTGTAAAACTCTCTGTCAAGGTACCAAACATCTGTTTTCCTATTTTTTTCTTGTGATTGTAACAAATCTTTACTTTTAAAAAGCTGTTTGCAATCCTACTGAAATACTAAAAACTCTTTAGGTTCCGGTGAGACAAATTCCATCCCAAGCAGTTTTACTTTGTGCGCATGAAGCATCACCCTTTTGGCACGACGACCACCGTATTGCTCATCACCAACAATGGAGTGTTCGATATATCTCGCATGGACACGAATCTGGTGTGTACGCCCATGATGGATAATGATCTTTGCCTTTGTTTTTTTTGCACTGATTGTATCTGGATAGAACTCCGTTATAGCCGGTTTGCCTTTTGGGGAGACATTGGAAGTGGCACGGTTGTTCTTTTTAGTTGTAACAATCGGCTTCTCAACTCTAACAGGCTCGCCTAAATGCCCCTCCAACCATGCTATATACTCTTTATAAACCTTATCTTGGGCAAACTCTTTGATCGCTTTTTGACGAAATGCATCGTTTTTAACAAACATCAAAACACCGCTTGTTTCACGATCGAGTCTATGCAATAGTTTTGCCCCCCTAAAGACGCGTTCTAACTCATCTGAATTAACAAAAGCCGGCTTGTCAACCACCAAAATATCATCGTTTTCAAAGATCACTTGTGGTTTTTCAATCTTTTGTATGCGAAAAACTGTCTTGGTATCGATCTCCCCGCGTGCAATCATCACTTTTTTATTGCCCACATACACAAGCCCTCGATCGATCATCGATTTTGCCTGAGAGTTTGAGATCCCCTCTTGTTGTGCGACTAATTTATACGCTTTTTCTGTTGCCATGTTTTATCCTTTTTACTGCGTTCATGCTTGCGCACTTTGTTGAATTTTTTGGATCACCGGTTCCAAATCAACCTTTTGATCAACTATTGAAGGTGGTAGCTCTTTGGCTTTTTCCAAAGCACCCAGTATTGCATCACTTTGTACATACTGTACGTGATGCACATATCGAAACAACTCTTTTTGGTGAAAAAAATGTGTTCCGGTAATAATTTTGCATCCAAAATAAGCCGGTTCAAGAGGATTATGTCCACCCACATCCTCTCGAAATGCACCACCAAGTATCGCAATATCGCTGATCGCATAGATATTGTTTAACTCACCCATCATATCAACAAGGATCATATCACTGCCAAAACTTTGATCTTCAGAAAACCTTGTAACGCTTAAATGGTGTTGCGTAGCATACACCTGCATCAAAGTATGCACTGCATCAAAACGTTCAGGATGGCGAGGAACAATGATGAGCTTGGCATCTTTGTGGGCATTTTTATACTCTACAAAAGCGTCAAGCACCGCCTTCTCTTCACCATCGTGCGTACTGCCTGCTACGATCACCTGTGCATTTGGTTTTTGGTACTCTTTTGTTTTGCTGATCTTAGCAGCGAGTTTGATGTTGCCTATCACTTCAATGTTTTTTGCACCAAGCGCGAGCAATCTGTTTTTATCTTGCTTGCTTTGTACATAGACCACTGCAACACGAGAAAGCATCTTTTTATAAAACCAGCTAAACTGCAAATAGCTTTTAAGACTTTTATCCGATATTCTGGCATTAAGCAGTATGATTTTTGTCTTTTTTGCAAAAGCGCTTACAAAAAGCATATACCAAAACTCAGCTTCAAGCACCACCAATACCCTCTCTTTTCGTATCCAAAAAGGTAAAAAAATCTCATACGGCAGGTATCTTACCTCAGCATTATACTTTTTAGCTTCAGTCTGACCTGTGTGGGTAATAGTTGTGATATGCACATCCCCATCCAAATGATCCAAGATCGGCTTGAGCGCTCTAGCTTCTCCAAGTGAGCATACATGAAACCACACACGATCGCTGTATCTAAATCGGGGATTGTTCCATAAAAAAAATCTTGCGGGGATAGATTGCCGATATTTTTTCTTAAATGAGAGTACAAAAAGAAGCGGCAGTGCCAAAATATAGAGCACAGCCGCTAAAATATAGTAGATAAAACTAAAGGCCAAAGCCTACTCTTCGCTGGCTTTCACATAGAGGATACGACCACAGTGTGGGCAAGTGGTAATATCTTCACCACGAATCACATCAGAGTACACTTTGTCACCGATGATCATGTGGCATCCCATACATGCCTGATCCTCTACCGGTACAACTGTCGTATTTTTTGCCCATCTACGGATCTTTTGGTAAAATGCAAGCCCTTTTTGGTTGATCTGTGCCAAAAGTTGCTCTTTTTGTTTGAACACCTCTTGACGATCTTCATTAATCTTTTCAAGCCGTTCCTCCACTTCTGCTTTGACACTCTCTAGCGACGCGTTAAGCTCTTCAAGTGAAGTTTTTGCAGCTTCGATCTGCTTTTTTTTCATCTCGATGATCTTCTCTAGTCTCTCGATCTCTTCGTTGACAAAAGTGATCTGCTCTTTGGCGATCTCCTCTTCGAGCTGTAGCGACTTCATCTCACGTTCAGTTTTTACTTCGGCAGATTTTTTTGCATTCTCTTCAAGTTTTGTAGAAAGTTCCGCCAAATGAAGCTCATTTTTTGATTTTTTCAGCTCCTCTTCTTTGATCTCATTTGAAAGATTTTCGATATCGGCTTCGATACTTTTTGTTTTTGCCAGTGCTGCTTCATATTTTGCGTTTGCTTCTTCGATTTGAGGCTCAAAAGCGTCGATCTCTTTATCTACTTGAGCAAGATCGATAAGTTGCTTCAGGTGCTTGTTCATTGATGTCCTTTAACCTATATATATGTGAATGGGTTTTTTGATGATGCAATTATAACTTTTAAACCTAAAATTTTCAAATGTTTGGCTACAATTTCTGCAAAAAAGTGTTCACTCTCGTAGTGTCCGATGTCAATAAGTGAGAGATTGATACTTTTTGCCTCCATCGCATCGTGGTACTTTACATCCCCTGTTAAAAAGCAATCCGCTTGTAAACTTTTCATCAAAGAACATCCTGAACCGGTAGTCAGCGCTGCTATTTTGACAAAATCTTCACATTTGACACATTTGATCACTTGAAGATCAAACGCACTCGCTACTTTTTTGGCAAAAGTATCAAAATCCTCTTGCACCTCCAAATATGCAATAAAGCCATCTTTTTGTTTGACCCTATACCCAAGCACCTCAGTAGCAACATACTCGTTAAGGTGCGTCTGATCAAAATTGGTATGCATCGCAATGTTGGAGATATTTTTTTGGATCATCTTTTGGATCAGGTTCGCCGGATATTTACTAAACTCCAACTGTTTTAATCCACCAAAGATGATAGGATGATGGGTGATGAGTAAAGTGTTTGGCTCAAGTGAGTCGATGAGCGCCTCATCCACATCAATGCTCAGCGCAACAGTGCTGATCTCATGGGTAAAATCACCTACCAAAAGCCCTGAATTATCCCACGACTCTTGCAACTCAAATGGGGAGAGTTGATTTAAAAACTTATAGATCTCTAAAACTTTCATAACTGCTCCAATTCATGCTTGGCAGGATAAAAATCGGGGTCTATCTCTAACGCTTTTTGATACATCTGTTTTGCTTCATCGAGATGTTTCATATCAACAAGCAGATTGCCATAGTTAAAATAGGTGATCGGGTTGTTTGCATCAAGCTCTAGTGAGGCATTGAGATGCTCTCTTGCACTAGCATACTCCCCAAGCTGTCTATATACCGAAGCGATCGCTTGATGAGCAGCAAGATTATTTTTATCTAGCTCTAGCACCTCTTTGTAATACTGCAGTGCTTCATCGTAACGCTCTTGCTTATCTAGCGCATACCCCATTTTAAAAAGGGTATCGGCATCACTGCCGCCACGATGACTTACCTCACTGTAAAGTGTCAATGCACGAGAATATTCACCCTTTTGCAGTAACGCATCCGCCTCATCTATCAGTGCATCAACATCTTCAGCAGCGGTGTTGTTTTGCTCTTTTGGGTCTTGCAGTGTCTGCACATGTTCATAAATCTTATACGCAAAAAATGCTGATGCACCCAACATCAAAAATTGAAAAAATGTCACTTTTATTCCTTTAAAATTCTTGTATTGATAAGTGTTACAAATTGGAGTGGATCAACTTGTATGCCGTTTATTCTAGCTGAAAAGTGCAAATGTGGACCAGTCACTCTACCGCTTTTACCACTTAGAGCTATCACTTCCCCTCTTTTTACCATTTGCCCTTTAGTAACCTTAAACTGACTGAGATGAAAATAACAGCTGTATATCCCCTCTCCATGATCGATAATCACCGTACCACCCGAATAAAACCGATCTTTGACAAACACCACCTTGCCATCGTTAGTTGCAACAATCGGTGTACCCACTTTGGCTCGAAAATCGGTACCACTATGATACCCTTTGTGTGAACCGTTATACACCCTTGCTTTGCCAAAATCGGAAGTGATTTTGCTTTGAAGCGGCAAGATAAACGGTTTTGAGATGTAGAGTTTGGGTGTGACGGTATTATATATCTTCATCGCTTCATTGTACTCTTTGGCAATTCTATCACGCACTTGTTTTGATTTTGGATTAACTTTGCCAGGGTCTACCTTTATCTCTTCAAAAGCATAACTTCCTTTTACGACATCAAGATAAAGCATTGTTTTTTGTTTTTGACCATCTTTTTTATAGTGTACAAACAACTCCTGTGGTTTTGCTTTTTCGTAATAACTTACAGGGATAAGAGAGAAATAGCTCCCCTTATCGTGTGGCACTTGCACAATAGGAAACTTTTTTTTACCCATTTCAACATAGCTATAAACGACCCCTTTTTGCTTGGCAAAAGTGATCGAAGCCGTTTTACCATTTGCCACTTGGCTATCGATACCCGTTACATGTAACGCAAAAAGCTGTAAAGCTAAAAACCATACCACCAAAACAAAACGCATCAATAATCCTTCATCGCCCTTGCGATATCACGCTTTTGATCTTTCTCTTTAAGATCTTGGCGTTTGTCATGGAGTTGCTTCCCTTTTGCAATGGCGATTTGTAGTTTGGCAATATTGCGCGCATTGAAGTAAAGTTGCAACGGCACAACCGTATAGCCATCCCTATCAACCGCTTTTTGGATCTTTTGCAGCTCTTTTTTGTGCAGCAGCAGTTTACGACTGCCACGCTCCTCATGAGCATAGTAGTGGTGTGTGGTCTCAAGTCTGCCAATATGTGCATGAAATAAAAACAGCTCATCTTTGACAAAACGCACAAAGCTGTCTTTGAGATTAACTCTGCCGGCACGGATCCCTTTGACTTCACTGCCACTTAGCACTAACCCAGCCTCAAACTTCTCCTCTATAAAATAGTCATGATACGCTTTTTTGTTTTTTGCTACTGTTTCGCCCATTTTTACTTCTTTTATAATTTATCATTTTCAAACGCTTCATTGTCTGGAACTTGACTTAAAGCATCCAAAAAGCTTTCCTTTGAAGCGAGTTGAGCCTTTTTCTCAATAATATCAACAGTTTGCAATGCTGAAACTTTTTCACTCAAAGCATTAACTATAAACTGATTTAATGAGATTTTTTCATCTTTACAAACATCACTCACTGCGGTTTTTAAATAATCTGGCATTCTTAGACTCATTGTTTGCATTATATTTCTCCTATGTATTGTAAAAACTCTTTAGGTGTCATCACTTGAACATTAAACTCACCGGCTACTTCAAAATCTTTTTCGTTGAGTGTCACTATAATCGAGTTTGATGCTACTGCAAGTTCCAGTAAAAAATCATCATCCGCATCTTTTAACTTTGGTCTCCAAAGATAAAAGATTTTATTCTTTTTTCCAATTTTGCAAATATAGTTTAAAATCGAATCGATATATTTGGTTTCAAGTTTCGATTTTATCTTTAATATCTCTTCATACTCATAGACTAAAGTTGTAGAGATATTGAGCACAAACCTATCACTGTCGATCATCGACAACAACTTATAACTAGCACCTTTGTTTGAATAAAGCGCTGATAATAATACATTTGTATCAACCACTA